>NZ_CEXFHW010000078.1:0-17373 GCF_982640115.1 Quisquiliibacterium sp.
AGTGCGGCAATGCTGCTCACAGGGCCGTCGTGTTTTCAGGTGCCGCGCGTGCTTGCGTGCCGGTGCCTCGGTGGTGGCTGTAGCTCAGTTGGTAGAGTCCCGGATTGTGATTCCGGTTGTCGTGGGTTCGAGTCCCATCAGCCACCCCATTCAGACTGTTCAGACCCGGTGTCGGGTTCAGGTCCGGTCTCATCAGCCCGGGCGCACCGAAATCCCCTCCGGCAACAGCACATCGATCACACCATACCTGCCGGGTGACTCGAAGTAGGTCGACGGGTAGGTGTCACTGGCTTGTACGCCCAGCCCCTTGGCCAGCGCATTCAGGACGAGCTCCTTCACGAGCGTCTCGCCCGCCTTGCCATTGAAGAGGATGGCATCGGCGCCAGCGAGGCTGCGCGCGATGTCGCGGAGCAGCGCATCGTTCTGTCGGCCAATGTGCGCGCGCACGCTGTCGGCGTCGAAGCTGCCAAGCACGATGCGCAGGCGCGGGATGACGAGTTCCGCCTCCTTCAGGCGCAGCACCAGTGGGCCACTGGCGAGCTCGACGGTGCGTGCATCGAGAGCGAGGGCCGCCTCTGCGCTCGCGCTGGCGCGAAGTTCGGGAGCCTCCTGCAGCAGCGCCTGCTTGCGCGCGTACAGCTCCTTCAGGCGCGCCTCGGGCAGCCCGCCGCCGGCGAAGGCCTGCCGGATCGCATGGAGTTCCGTCTGGGCGTCGATCCTGGGGCTTGCAAGCCAGATGGCGACGCCGATCACGCCGCTGACCACGACGATTGCAAGGAGCGCCCAGGCGCCCAGGAGGCCAGTCCGGCTCACCCGCCTGGCGGCCGGCGTCGGCACAGGCTTTCGCCGGCGGGTGGCACCGGCTGCGCCTGTCGGTGCCGATGGCGGTGGCGCCGCCGCCGCCGCCGCCGCGCGCGGACGGGCGGCAAGGTCCCGGTCGTAGGCGGCGCGCCGGACGGGGTCGGAAAGCACCTCATAGGCCACGGTGATCGCGGCGGCGCGTCGCGATGCCGCGGCGTCGTCAGGCCGACGATCCGGATGAAAGCGCTGAATCAGGCTGCGGTAGGCCGCCCGCACGACTTCCGGGCTTGCCTGCCGGCTGATCTCCAGCGTGTCGTAGTGGGTCATGGTCTTTCAGGGAAGACGCTGGAACTTCGTCAGCGAACCATCCTGTTCGCGCAGTTCGAATTGCCGCTCGGCCACGGAGACGACCGGATTGATGTCGTGCATCAGCTGGCCGTTGCTTGAGCGAACGCTCCAGACGAGGCTGCGCTCCCGCAGCTGCCACACCCCGTACTGCAGCGCCCGGCCATCGTCGCCCCGGATCTCCCAGGTGCCGCTGGGATGCAGGTGAATGGGTGTGGCTAGGCGGGAAGACTTCCAGGCACCGGAGAACTGCGTGGGCTTCAAGGCCGGCTGGCAGGCTGCAAGCAGCATCGCGGCCAGCGCCCAGACGAGGAAGCGCAAGCTCATGTCGCGTCGCCGGCTCAGGGCTGCTGGCGCCGCTCGCGGAGCTGCCGGATCTGCAGCTCGATGCGCGCGCGTTCCCTCTCGTCGCGGGCGTTCTGCAGGTCGAGCTGCAACTCTTCTTCGCGGAACTTGAGCTCGAGGGCACGCTCGGCTTGCCGGCGGGCCTGCTGTTCCGCGAACTTGCGATCCTGCTCCGCTACCCGGCGATCCCGCTCGACGCGTTCGCCCAGCTGACGCACATCCTGCTCCCAGCGACGCTCCTGCTCTTCGCGCGCCCGCCGCTCCTGTTCGGCCTGCCGGGTCTCGTTCTCCTTGCGCCGACGCTCGGTCTCGAGGAGCTCCAGTTCGGTGATGTTCGCCGGCCTGACCCCGTAGGTGCGGGCGTACTCCTCGATCTGGATCTGTTCCGCGGCACGGGCCTCGATTTCGGCGCGCTTGTTCATCGAATCTGCCGTCGAGCAGCGCGTGATGCCGAAAGCCAGTGTGCCGATGAGGACCAGCAGGCCGATCGCGCGCATGACGAGTTTCGTGGCGTTGAGTGCGCTCGAGGCCACCGAGGGCTCGCGAGCACCGAACGCATCGAGGTCCGCGCGCGCAAGCATGGCGTCTGCCCTCAGCGACAGGGCGTCGGCCCGCAGGCCCAGCGCGTCTGCCCGTACCTGCTCCCGTCTGGCCAGTGGGCTGCCCGCTGCCGCGGCGCGGGCGCGATCCTTGGCGTCGAGTTCGGCGTCGTACCGCAGGCGCTGCATCGGGTCGGCAAGGGTGTCGTGCGCCAGCTTCAGCAGTTGCAGGTGCTCCTTGAATTCATGCGGCGTCAGCTTTTCGCGCTTTTCCTCCAGCGCGGCCATGGCACGCTCGAAGGCATCATGAATGTCGGTGTCGCTGGCGGTCCGGGCCAGACCCAGAATCTTGTAAAGCGTCAACTTGGGCATCGCTCGGATCCTCGCGTGTCCGATATCCAGGTGCAAGCGGCAAGAGCGGCGCGTTGGGGCGGCGCCGGTCACTCGAATTGTACCGGCGCATGTCGGAGCCCGGGCCGGCGTCTGGCGCCTGTGGCGGGCCGTTCATGCCGGCGCTGGGCTTGTCTGGGAGCAGCGCGGGCACCCGACACGCGCGGGGCTCATGCGCCGCTAAAGGCCCAGTTCCCGGGCGCGCACCACCGCGCGGGCACGGTTGTCGACCCCGAGCCTGGCGTAGAGCGCCGACAGTGCATTGCGCACCGTCTTGTCGGCCACGCCGAGGCGAGCGGCGATCTGGGCGTTGTCCAGCCCCTGCGCGACCAGGCCTGCGAGCTCCCGCTCGCGTCGGGTGAGACGTGGGTCTTCGCCCGCGCCGTGGATGAATCCGGACACCGCATCGCAGAACCGTTCGAAGGCCGGCTCATGCCCCAGCGGCACATGGTTGCTGGAAGGCAGCGACTCGAATCTCGCCCCGGGGATGCTGGCAGCGATGGCATGACCGAGTTCCACCGGCGCGACGCGATCGCCCTCGCAGTGCAGGACCAACGTGGGCGCGCGCACCCGCGGCGCGAGCGGACGGACATCCAAACCGGCGCGGGCGCGCATGATCTCGGCGGCGCGGGGGCCGTTGCAGCTGCGCCGCTGCTGCTCGTTCAGGCCCTCGCGCACCTCGGGCGGCGCGGCGGGCACGAAACGGCTGGTGAAGAACTCGCGCACTGCCGGGTCGTTGCGTCCCCAGCCCAGCTCCACGAGCCGCCATTGCGCCTCGAGAAAGGCCCGTTCCTCGGCGGTGGCGCAGCGGTGCAGGGCGCCGTGGAGGTAACCGCCGAGCAGCACCAGGTGCGACACCCGCTTGGGATGGCGCACCGCGTAGGCGATCGCGATGGCGGCCGCGCCGCTCGTGCCGAGCAGCGCCACCTGGCGCTCGCCGGTGGCCTCGATCACAGCCTCGAGCTCTTCCAGCCAGGCCTCCAGGCTGCGTGGCCGGGCATCATCACCCGACAGGCCGCAGCCCCTCTCGTCATAGCGCACCAGCCGGAAGGCGCGGCTGAGGTGCTCGACCCAGGGACCCCACACCGGCGAGCGGGTGTCGTACTCGACATGGGTGAGCCAGTGCGCGACCCGCACCAGCACGGGGGCGTCGCGACGGCCGCTGCGGGTCCAGGCGATGCGGGCGCCCGAGGACAGCGTGGCGAAGCGGAACTCCTGGCCTCGCGCCGGGGAACTGCTCATGGCCTTGGGCCAGATCGTGGCGCGGCGCCGGCCTACTTCGGCTGGATGCCGGCCGCCTCGGCCACCTTCCGGAAGCGCTCGTATTCCTTGCGCTGGAAATCGCCGAGTTCGCGGGTGTGCATCATCATGGGTGCGCTGGGCTGGGTGGCCTGGTAGGCCTTGCCCTCGGGCGAGAGCATCACGGTGCGCACCGCGTCGGCGAGCTTGTTGGTGATGTCATCCGGGGTTTCGCGGCGCACATAGAGCGACGAGAAGGTGTAGGTCTCGAATTCCGGATAGCCCAGCTCCAGCATGGTGGGCACCTGCGGCGCCATGCGATCGCGCGTGCTGCCGGTGACCGCCAGGCCGCGCAGCCGGCCGTCCTTGAGATGGGTGATCACGCCGCCGAGGTCGTTCAGGCCGAACTCCAGTGCGCCGCCCATGACATCGTTCTGCAACTGGGCGCCGCCCTTGTAGGCGACATGACTCACCTCGACGCCGGCGGCCAGGCCGAGCCAGGCGCCGACCAGCATGTAGCCGTCGGAGTAGCTGCCGACATTGAGCGGCCGCTTCTCGCGCTTGACCGCTGCGATCAGCTCGGCAAGCGAGCGGTGGGGGGAGTCGCCCTTGACCACGAAGGCGACCACGCCGATGCCGAAGCCGTGCACCGGGCGGAAATCGCGGAACGGGTCGTAGGGCAGGTTGCGGTTGAGCACCGGCAACACGCACATGGGCGTGTTGGTGCCCACGAAGACGGTGTGGCCGTCGGCCGGGGCGCTGCGTACCGCCTGGATGGCGATCATGCCGCTGGCCCCTGGCCGGTTCTCGACCACCACCGGCTGACCAAGCAGCTTGGAGATCATCTCGCCATACACCCGCGAGCCGCTGTCGGCGCCGCTGCCCGGGGTGAAGGGCACCACGAATCGGATGGGCTTGCCGGGATAGCCCGCGGCCTGGGCGCGCACGCCCGGGGCGACGGCGGAGGCGGTGGCCCCGGCCAGGGCGGTGAGGAGGTGTCGACGGTTCATCCCGGGCTCCTGGATGGCCCGCCGCCCGCGCCGTCGCGAATCGGCAGGACGAGTTGCAGTGGACTCAGGTTACCCCAGCCCCGGCCCGGGAGCGGCTCAGATTTCGAGGTTGTCGATCAGCCGCGTTTCACCCAGGCGGGCGGCGCCCAGCACCACTGCCGGCTCGCCCGGTGCGGCGGCCTGCAGATCGGACTGGCGTCGCACGGTGAGGTAATCGGGTGCCCAGCCCCGCGCCGCGAGCGCCGCGGTCTCGGCGGCGAGCACCGCCGACAGGTCGACGCCGGCACGCACAGCCTGCGCGATGCGCTGCAGCGCCGCGCTGAGCTGCACCGCCTCGGCGCGCTGCACCGGGCTCAGGTAGCCGTTGCGCGAGGACAGGGCCAGGCCATCGGGGCTGCGCTCGGTCTCGCCGGCCTCGATGCGGATGGGCAGCGCGAACTGTTCCACCATGCGGCGGATGATCATCAGCTGCTGGTAGTCCTTCTTGCCGAACACCGCGACCGCAGGCTGCACGCAGGCGAACAGCTTCATCACCACCGTGCATACCCCGGTGAAGAAGCCGGGCCGGAATTCCCCTTCGAGGATGTCGGCGAGCTCGGCGGGCGGGCGCACCGTGTAGGTCTGGGGCTGCGGATAGAGCTCGCGCTCGTCGGGCGCGAACAGCACATCGCAGCCGGCCGCGCGCAGTCGGGCGCAGTCGGCCTCCCAGGTGCGGGGATAGCGGTCGAAGTCTTCATTCGGCGCGAACTGCAGGCGATTGACGAAGATGCTGACCACCGCGAGGTCCCCGAGGTCGCGGGCGCGCCGCAGCAGCGCGATGTGGCCGTCGTGCAGGTTGCCCATGGTGGGCACGAAGGCCGGCGCGCGGGCGCCGGACAGACGCTGGCGCAGGTCGGCAATGCTGTGCGCGATGAACATGGGGCGGCCTACCAGGCGTGCTCTTCGTCGACCGGGAAGGCTCCGGACTTGACCGCGTTCACATAGGCCAGGAAGGCCTCGCGCACGCCGCCGGCCTCGGCCATGAAGTTGCGCACGAACTTCGGCACCCGGGCGAGATGCGCGCCGAGCATGTCGTGCATCACCAGCACCTGGCCGGCGGTGCCGCGGCCCGAGCCGATGCCGATGGTGGGGCAGCGCGTGAGCTGCGCCGTGAGCGTGGCGGCCAGGGCGGCGGGCACCATCTCGAACACCATGAGGCTGGCGCCGGCATCCTGCAGGGCCCGTGCCTCGGCGGCGAGCTGGGCAGCCGCGGCCTCCCCGCGGCCCTGCACCCGGTAGCCACCCAGGGCGTGCACGGTCTGGGGCGTGAGCCCGAGGTGGGCGCACACCGGGATGCCGCGCTCGACCAGGAAACGCACCGTCTCGGTGGTCCAGCCGCCGCCTTCGAGCTTGACCATCTGCGCGCCGGCCTGCATCAGCACGGTGGCGCTGTGCAGTGCCTGCTCGCGCGAGGCCTGGTAGCTGCCGAAGGGCAGGTCACCCACCAGCCAGGCCGTGCCTTGCGCGCGGCTCAGGCCGCGGGCCACGCACTCGGTGTGATAACGCATGGCCTCGAGCGACACCGGCGTGGTGGTGGACAGCCCCTGGCACACCATGCCGAGCGAGTCGCCCACCAGGATCACCTCCACGCCGGCAGCGTCAGCCAGCGCGGCGAAGCTGGCGTCGTAGGCGGTGAGCATGGCGATCTTTTCGCCGCAGGCGGGCATTTCCAGCAGGCGCGGCAGGGTGACCGGCTTGCGGGCTGGTGTCGGGGTGCTGCTCACGATGGATTCCTTGGCTGGGGGCGCTGGCGCGCCCGGTTCGAGCCGGCGGGTCAGGCCGGCTCGGAGATCTCGATGAGGTTCAGGTCCGGATCGCGCACATAGACCGAGCGGATCTTCCCGGTGGCACCGGTGCGCATCACCGGCCCCTCGATGATCGGCCAGCCTTCGCGCTGAAGGCGTTCGATCACCTGGGCGAGCGGCATGGCCGCGATGAAGCACAGGTCGAGTGCGCCGGGCACCGGCAGGTGGGCCTTGGGCTCGAACTCGCGCCCCTGCACATGCAGGTTGATCTTCTGATTGCCGAAGACAAAGGCGCGGCGCTCCACCGGCGGCGTGCCGCCGATGAAGCTCTCGAGGCGCATGCCCAGCACCCGGGTGTAGAAGTCCACGCAGGCCGCCTCGCGGGCGGTGGTGAGCACGAGGTGGTCGAGGTGGTCGATCATGCGTGGGCTCCGTGCCGAGAGGTCAGGCCTGCTTGGGGACGCGGTGCAGGGCGCAGATCTTGTTGCCGTCGGGGTCGCGCAGGTAGGCGAGGTACAGCTTGCCGCCAGGGCCTTCACGCACGCCCGGGGGGTCTTCGCAGGAGCGTCCGCCGTTGGCGCAGCCGGCGGCGTGGAAGGCGTCGGCCTGCTCGGGCGTGGCCGCCTGAAAGCCGATGGTGCCGCCGTTGGCATGGGTGGCCGGCTGGCCGTCGATCGGCGTGGTGATGGCAAAGGTGCCGCCCGGCGCGCGATAGAAGTAGCGGTTCTTGTTGGCCACGCCGGGGCCGATGCCCAGGGCGCCGAGCACCGCGTCATAGAACTTGCGGGAGGCTTCCAGGTCGCTCGCGCCGACCATCACATGACTGAACATTGCGTTCTCCAGGGGGAGGGTGGGGTTTCACAAGGGTGGCCATGGTAATCGAAGCCCGGGCGGCCGGCCCCGTCTGCGCTGCCGGGTGGCCTATCATCGCCTCAGCCGCAGGCCGGGGCCACAAGCCCCGGTCCGCAACCCCGCCATCGTCGTTCGACATCGCCCTTCCATGACACCCGATCGCCCGCTGCTGCTGAACGCCTTCGCGATGAACTGCGTGGGCCACATCAACCACGGGCTGTGGACTCATCCCCGCGACCGCACCGCCGACTACACCGACATCGATCACTGGACCGGGGTGGTTCGCACGCTCGAGCGCGGCCTGTTCGACGGTCTGTTCCTTGCCGACATCGTCGGCGCCTACGATGTCTACCAGGGTTCGCTCGACATCACCCTGCGCGAGTCGATCCAGCTGCCGTTGAACGACCCCATCCCGCTGGTGGGCGCGCTGCTGCCGGCCACCCGGCACCTGGGCTTCGGCATCACGGTCAATCTCACCTACGAGCATCCCTACCTGCTCGCGCGCCGCTTTGCCACGCTTGACCACCTCAGCCGGGGCCGCGTCGGCTGGAACATCGTCACCGGCTATCTCGACAGCGCCGCGCGCGCCATGGGCCTGCCCGCGCAACCCGAGCATGACGGCCGCTATGACATGGCCGACGAGTTCATGTCGGTGGCCTACCAGCTGTGGGAGTCCAGCTGGGATGCCGATGCGGTCATCCGCGATCGCGCCGCCCGGGTCTACACCCGGCCCGAGGCCGTGCGTCCGGTGCGCCATCACGGCGAGCACTACCGGGTGGAGGGCGTGAGCCTCTGGGAGCCTTCCCCGCAGCGCACCCCGGTGCTCTACCAGGCCGGCTCCTCGGGCCGGGGCCAGCGCTTCGCGGCGCGCCATGCCGAGTGCGTGTTCATCTCGGGCCAGTCGCGCGATGGCGCGCGCGCGCTGGTGCGCGGCCTGCGCGAGCAGGCGGTGCGCGAGGGGCGCCGGGCCGAGGACATCAAGGTCTTCATGGGGGCCAGCGTGGTGGTGGCGCCCACCGACGCGCTGGCCCAGGAGAAGCTGCGCGAGTACATCCACCATGCCAGCCCCGAGGCCGGCCTGGCGCACTTCGCCTCGGGCACCGGCATCGACTTCTCCCGCTACGGCATGGACGAGCCGGTGGCCCCGCCGGGCACCGGGCGCGCAGGCCAGGGCGACGCGATGCAATCGGCGGTCAAGCTCGTGACCGGCGGCCCGCGGCCGCGCACCCGCCGCGAACTGCTCGCCGAGATGGCCCTCGGGGGGCGCTATGCCCTGATCACCGGTTCGCCGCAGCGCGTGGCCGACGAGATGATCCAGTGGGCCCGCGACACCGGCATCGACGGCTTCAACCTCGCGCGCACCGTGGTGCCCGAGTGCTATGACGACTTCGTCGATGGGGTCGTGCCCGAACTGCAGCAGCGCGGCGCCTTCAAGACCGCCTATGCCGAGGGAACGCTGCGCGAGAAGCTCTTCGGCGAGGGGCCGCTGCTGCCCGCTCGCCATCCATCCCGCTCGATCAAGGCAAATCCATGAACGCCGATGAACTGCGCGCCCTGCAGGCGCCCCTGAAAGACCAGTACCGCCAGCAGCCGCAGGCGGCCTTCATCACCCTGAGCGCCGAGGGACGCCTGGGCGAGGGGGTGAGCTGCAGCGTGCAGACCGGGCAGGCGCTGGTGAAGGCCGGCTTGCATCCCGCCTCGGGCGGCGACGGCCTGTCGGCCTGCTCCGGCGACATGCTGCTGCAGGCGCTGGTGGCCTGTGCCGGGGTCACGCTCAAGGCGGTGGCCACCGCCCTGGGCATCACCCTGCGCGATGCCACCCTGCGGGCCGAGGGCGACATGGACTTTCGCGGCACCCTGGGCGTGGCCAAGGATGCGCCGGTGGGCCTGAGCGCGGTGCGCCTGAGCATTCGTCTGGATACCGACGCCTCGGCCGAGCAGATCCAGACCCTGCTGCGGCTGACCGAACGCTACTGCGTCATCTATCAGACGCTTGCGCGGCCGCCGGCGCTGTCGGTGTCGCATGAAGTGGCGCCGACCGCCTGAGGCGGGGCTCGCTCGCGGATGCGGGGTGCGCGCCGAGCGTGCTCGCGCTCACGGGGTCAGAGCGCGTTCACCGGGATCTTGAGGTAGGACACGCCGTTGGCTTCCGGCGGCGGTAACTCGCCGGCGCGGATGTTCACCTGCACCGCCGGCAGGATCAGCACCGGCATCTCCAGGGTGGCGTCGCGTCGGGTGCGCATGGCCACGAACTCGTCCTCGGAGATGCCATCGCGCACATGGATGTTGCCCGCACGCTGCTCGGCCACCGTGGTCTGGAAGTTCACCGCGCGCTGGTTCGGGGGGTAGTCGTGGCACATGTAGAGGCGGGTCTGTGAAGGCAGGCTGAGCAGTCGCCTGACCGAGCGGTACAGGGTTCGCGCATCGCCGCCGGGGAAGTCGCAGCGGGCTGTGCCGACATCCGGCATGAACAGGGTGTCGCCCACGAAGACGGCATCGCCGAACTGGTAGGCCACGCAGGCCGGGGTGTGGCCGGGCACGGCCAGCGTGTGCCCGACCAGATCACCGACGGCGATCGCCTCGCCGTCCTGCAGCAGGCGGTCGAACTGCGACCCGTCGGTGCGAAAGCCCGGCTCCAGGTTGAAGAGCCCCTTGAACACCGACTGCACGGTGGTGATGTTCGCGCCGATGGCGGTGCGCCCGCCGAGTCTGGCCTTGAGGTAGGGCGCGGCACTGAGGTGATCGGCGTGGGCGTGGGTCTCGAGGATCCAGGCCACACTCAGACCGAGTTCCTGCACGCGAGCGATCGCCCTGTCGGCGCTGGTGTGGCGGGTGCGGCCCGACTTGGGGTCGTAGTCGAGCACCGGGTCGATGATGGCGCAGGCCGTGCCGGGGCCCTGGTGGACGAGGTAGGTGACGGTCCAGGTGGCGGCATCGAAGAGGCCTTCCACCTGCGGCTGGGTTGTGCGGTCGGTCATGGCGGTCTTCTTGATTAAGTAATTAAGAATATATTGACGAATAAATTATATGTCAATAGAATGTGCTCCTCGAATCTGAACCCGTCTCCGGTGCCTCCGCGACCGGACCGGTCCGGTCCGGTCCGGTCCGCGCCGACGCCCTGAGCCACCCGTCACACCGCCCACGCATCCGCCATGACCACCGCCACCCTTGATCTGTCCGCCATGCAGGCCGCGGCCGAGCAGGCCTGCCGCCTCATGAAGGTACTTTCCAACCCTGACCGTCTGCTCATCCTGTGCCAGCTCAGTCTGGGCGAACGGCGGGTGGGCGAGCTGGAAACGCTGCTCGGCATCGGCCAGCCCACGCTCTCGCAGCAGCTCACCGTGCTGCGCGAGGAGGGGCTGGTGGACACCCGTCGCGAGGGCAAGCACATCCACTACCGCCTCACCAGCCCGCGCGCCCTGGCACTCATGCAGGTGCTGCACGAGCAGTTCTGCGCCTCCGTTTCCTGACGCCCACAAGGCCCTGCCATGTCCATCGACTGGAACCACTTCACGCCCTGGGCGTCGCTCTCGGGCGGCGTGCTTCTCGGGGTATCCGCCGCCCTGTTCATCCTGCTCAATGGCAGGGTGCTGGGCATCAGCGGCATCCTGGGCGGCCTGTTGCCACCAAGGGCCGGCGATGCCGCCTGGCGCATCGCCTTCCTGCTCGGCATGGCCGTCTCGCCGATGGTGTTCGCGGCCCTCGCGCCCGCCGGCTTCATCGCCGCGCCGCGCATCGAGGCCAGCCATGCGCTGGTGGTGGCAGCCGGCCTGCTGGTCGGCCTGGGCACCCGCTACGGGGCAGGCTGCACCAGCGGCCATGGCATCTGCGGGCTCTCGCGCCTGTCGCCACGCTCGCTGGTGGCCACACTCGCCTTCATGGCCGCGGGCTTCGTCACGGTCTTCATCGTGCGTCACCTGATCGGAGGCATCTGACCATGCACCGCTTCACCGAATTCCTGGTCGGCCTGCTCTTCGGGCTCGGCCTGCTGCTCTCGGGCATGACCGATCCCGGCAAGGTGATCGGCTTCCTGGATCTGGCCGGCGCCTGGGATCCTTCCCTGGCCTTCGTGATGGGCGGCGCGATCGCGGTCGGCTTCTTCGCGTTCGGGCTTGCCCGCAAGCGGACGGTCAGCCTGCTCGGCGGCGCATTGCATCTGCCCAAGGCGAGCCAGATCGACCGCCGCCTGGTGATCGGCTCGCTGGTGTTCGGCGCGGGCTGGGGCCTGGCCGGCTTCTGCCCGGGGCCCGGGGTGGTCTCGATGGCAGCGGGTCAGCCCAAGGCCCTGAGCTTCGTGCTGGCCATGCTCGCCGGCATGGCGCTGCAGTCGCTCGCCGAGCGCCTCATCCATCCGCCGGCGCGTCTGCCGGACTGAAGCCCTCATGTCTGTGGCCTGGCGGCGCCGGCTTCCCGACCTCCCGTTGCTCACCTGGGGGCGGGAGTACCGTCGCGACACCCTGGTGAGCGATCTGGTGGCGGCGCTGATCGTCACCCTCATGCTCATCCCGCAGAGCCTCGCCTACGCCATGCTGGCGGGCCTTGCGCCCGAGGTGGGGCTGTACGCCAGCGTGGCCCCGCTGCTGCTCTATGCCCTGTTCGGCACCAGCCGGGTGCTCGCGGTGGGGCCGGTGGCGGTGGTGTCGCTCATGACCGCCGCCGCGGTGGGCGAGCATGCCGCCGCCGGGACGCCGGCGGCAGGGGCGGTGGCCATCACCCTGGCCTTCCTGTCGGGGCTGATCCTGCTGCTGATGGGGCTGCTGCGCCTGGGCTTCCTGGCCAACTTCCTCAGCCATCCCGTGATCTCGGGCTTCATCTCGGCCTCGGGCCTGCTGATCGCCGCCAGTCAGCTCAAGACCCTCCTGGGCGTTTCGGCGCAAGGCGGCAATGTCCTGTCGCTGATCGCCTCGCTCCTTGCCCAGGTCCCGAAGACCCACGGTCTGACTCTTGCGGTGGGGGCAGGCTCCCTCGCGTTTCTCTTCTGGGTGCGTCGCGGCCTGAAGCCGCTGCTGCTGCGCATGGGGCTGCGGGCCCGAGCTGCCGATCTGCTGGCCAAGGCCGGCCCCATCGCCGCGATCGCGGTCACCACCGCACTCGCCTGGGCGCTCGACTGGTCGACCCAGGGCCTGAAGATCGTCGGCGCGGTGCCGGCCGGGCTGCCGCCGCTCACCCTGCCGCTGTGGGATGCGACGCTGTGGCGCGAGCTGGCGGTGCCGGCGCTGCTGATCAGCGTGGTCGGATTCGTCGAGTCGGTCTCGGTGGGCCAGACGCTGGCTGCGCGCCGGCGTCAGCGGGTCGAACCCGACCAGGAACTGGTGGCGCTGGGTGCCGCCAACCTGTCGGCCGCGGTGACCGGCGGGCTGCCGGTGACTGGCGGCTTCGCCCGGTCGGTGGTGAACTTCGATGCCGGTGCCCAGACCCCGGCGGCGGGGGTGTTCACTGCCGTGGGCATCCTGCTGGCGTCGCTGCTGCTCACCCCGGCTCTTCATTTCCTGCCGCAGGCCACCCTGGCAGCCACCATCGTGGTGGCAGTGCTTTCGCTGGTCGACTTCAGCCTGCTGCGCAAGACCTGGTCGTATTCGCGGGCGGACTTTCTGGCGGTGCTGGTCACCCTGCTCACCACCCTCGGGGCAGGGGTCGAGGCCGGTCTGGTGGCCGGGGTGGGGGTGTCGCTTGCACTCTATCTCTATCGCACCAGCCGCCCGCACATCGCCGAGGTCGGGCTGGTACCCGGCACCGAGCACTTCCGCAACCGCCTGCGGCATCCGGTGGCGCTCAGTCCCCGGCTGCTCGGCCTGCGGGTGGACGAGAGCCTGTACTTCGCCAACTGCCGGGTGCTCGAGGATCGCATCAACGACGCGGTGGCGTCGCGGCCCGAACTGGCCCATGTGGTGCTGCTGTGCTCGGCCATCAACGACATCGACGCCAGCGCGCTGGAAAGTCTCGAGGCGATCGACGAGCGCCTGCGCGCCGCCGGCGTGGCGCTGCACCTGTCCGAAGTGAAAGGGCCGGTGATGGACCGTCTGCAGCGCACCGCGCTGCTGGCCGGGCTGAGCGGCCGGGTCTACCTCTCGCACTACCAGGCGGTATGCGACCTGGCCCCTGAAACCCTGGCCGCAGCGGCCTCCGCTACCATCGCCGCAACCCAGTCCTGAGAGCGGCCCGATGAGCGAACATCCCCTGCCTGCCGGCGACCCCCAGGCCCATGGCGTCAGCGCCGCCGGCATCGCCGCCATCGATGCCTTCTTCCAACGCGAGATTGCCGCCAGTCGCCTGCCCGGGGCGGTGCTGGCCATCGCCCGCGAGGGCCGGCTGCTGCACCACCGGGCCTATGGCATGCGCGATCCGGTGGCGCGGGTGCCCATGACCCTCGACACCATGTTTCCGCTAGCGTCCATGACCAAGATCATGGTCAGCGTGGCCGCGCTCAGGCTGATGCAGGCCGGTCGTCTGCCGCTGCGCAGCCGGCTCGATGCCTTCTTCCCGGCTTTCGCCGCCATGCAGGTCGGCCTCGATGACGGTCATGGCGGGCTTTCGCTGCAGCCGCAGCAGCGGCCCATCCTCATCCACGATCTGCTGCGGCACACCGCAGGCATCACCTATGGCGGTCGTGGGCTCGGCGCGGCGGCCGCGCGCTGGCCGAGCGCAAGCGAGGTCATGTTCTCCGATGACGCTGCCGGCTTCATCGACCGGATCACCCGTCTGCCGCTTACCCACCAGCCGGGCACCGCCTTCGAATACGGTTTCTCCACCGATGTGCTTGGCCTGGTGATCGAGCAGCTGAGTGGCCAGCGTCTGGGTGAGCATCTGTCACAGGTGCTGTGGCAGCCGCTGGGCATGCGCGACACCGGCTTTGAACTCACCGAAGATCGCCGCGCCCGCGGCGCCCGCCCGTTGCCCTTCAATCCGCTGGACGGCTCGCCGCAGGCGGTGTCGGTGATGCAGCGCCAGACCAGTCTCGACTGGGGCGGCGCGGCGGCCATGGGCACGGTGTCCGACTACCTGCGTTTCGGGCAGATGCTGCACGACGGCGGCGCCCTCGAGGGCGAGCGCATCCTGAGTCCGCAGACCGTGGCGCTCATGACCGCCAACCATCTCGGTGAGGGCGTGATCAACACCGTGCACCACACCGAGCCGCACCGCGAGGGCTACGGCTTCGGCCTGGGCGTGGCGGTGCGCACCCAGGCCGGGCTGGCCAGCGTGCCCGGCCGGGTGGGCGAGTTCACCTGGAACGGCGCCTACGGCACGATCTTCTTTGCCGACCCTGCCGAGCGGCTGGTGGTGGTGGCCGGCACCGTGGCGCCGGGCGAGATCCGCAAGCACTACCGCGAGCAGCTGCAGGTGCTGGTCTACGGCGCGCTCACCCGCTGAGCGCGGCGGGCCGGCCGACGCGCTGGCCTGGCGCCGGGCTGCCCGCCGATGCATGCGCCGCCGATTCAGTCCTTGGGCGGCAGCGTGTAGCGGAAGTCGCAGTGGCTGGCGCCCTTCATGATGGTCTGAGTGCGGGTGAAGCGCATTTCGGGGTTGTAGCCGTGGCAGAACTCGCCATCGCGGTTGCAGGACAGAATGTCGCCGATCTCGCCCAGCCCCATCTCGCGGTACGACTCGGCATAGCGGCAGCGGGTCACATTGAAGGCCAGCGTGCGCTCGGATTTCTCCACCCACTGGATGGTGATGCCGCCGCCGGCTTCCCACAGCGGCAGGATGGTGGCGTAGTCGGTCAGGTCGGGCGGATTGGCGCCGGTCTCGTTGCCGGGCTTTCGCGCGGCGAACTCGCGGCCGGCTTCGTGGGCCATCTCGATGATCGACCTGGCCAGCAGCTCACGGGCGCGTGCCGCGCCGAGCTCGGCGCTCAGGGTCTTGAGCAGCTGTCCCGCGAATTTCGCCTCGATGCGGCGCTGGTCGAGAATGCTCACTTCGCTCATGCAGGTCTCCTGGCAGTGGATCAGTTGGGAAGCAGCAGCGTGACCGAGGTGCCGTCCCGGTCGCTGGTGAGGGTGAGTTGGGCGCCGAGCTGCGCGGCGCGCTGGCGCAGGTTTCTGAGGCCGTGGCCCGGGCCAGGGCTGGCGTCGGGGTCGAAGCCGATGCCATTGTCGCGCACCTCGACCACCACGCCCTCGGCGTCGCGTGCCAGCCGGATCAGCAGGGTGGTGGCCTGGGCATGGCGCAGCACATTGGCGATCGCCTCCTGCAGGATGCGCAGCAGGTGCAGGGTGCGGGTCGGATCGAGCCAGCTCATCGGATTGACCTCCTCCACATCCCACTGCATGGTCAGGCCCGCGCGGGCCAGGCGCGGCGCGAGCCGATAACGCAGGGTGCCCAGGATCGTCGTCAGGTAGTTGTCGTGCGGCTCGAGCGAATCCACCGCCAGCCGCAGGTCGTCGAGGCAGGCGGTGAGGGTGTCGCGGATCCGATCCGGGTCGGCCCGACCGTCTTCCACTTCAGCGATGGCCGTGAGCAGCTGTGCGCCCACCCCATCGTGCAGATCGCGCATGATGCGCGCCCGCTCGGCGAGGGCCGAGCGATCGGCCTCGAGCGCGCGGGTGGCCTCGAAGCTCACCCGCAGCTGCGCCTCGCGCTGCGCGAGCCGTTCCTCGAGCGACTGGTTCAGGGCCTCGTTGGCGCGCAGCGCCTGCACATGCTGCTGGCCCAGCAGCCAGGCCACGGTGACGAAGAAGAGCAGGCCCACATAGTGCGCGATATAGACGCGGCCGAAGAGCGCGTTGACCATCAGCACGGCGTTGTCGTAGGCGCTCGCGGCGATGAAGGCGGTGAACAGCAGCGCAAGCAGCGCGTCGGCCACGGTCCGGGTGGCTCGAGCGCGTCGAACCAGGATCCAGATCATGGCCAGCAGCAGCGGCGAGCTGGCCATCATCCAGACCGTCAGCGCCGGTGCGGGCCCCCCGAAGGCCAGCAGCAGGATCGGGCCCATGGCGAGGAATCCGTAGATGCTCAGGCGGAAGAGCCGCGCGAGCCGGGGCGAGATGACCGTGTCGTAGCGCCCGAGCAGGAAGATGCCGAACAGCCCAAGGAACAGGCCATGGCCTGTGAAGGTGGCGTATTCGAATGCGCGATGCAGGGTCTCCGAGGTCGTGCCGAAGTCCAGCAGCAGCAGGTTCAGGTTGCGTGCCGACCAG
This sequence comes from Quisquiliibacterium sp., assembly GCF_982640115.1. Lineage (NCBI taxonomy): Bacteria > Pseudomonadati > Pseudomonadota > Betaproteobacteria > Burkholderiales > Burkholderiaceae > Quisquiliibacterium > Quisquiliibacterium sp. The sequence goes on from NZ_CEXFHW010000078.1 coordinate 16,440, forward strand.
GTCAGGCCGGCGATGCCCAGGGGCAGGAAGCCCTTGCCCCGCTGTCCACCGATCTGCAGCCACACCATCAGGATGTAGAGCGATGTGGAAGCGATGATCGCGCTGGTGATGTAGACGCCCGCGTTCTGCACCAGCCGCCGGGCGGCCACGATGTCGTCGAGCTGGGCATGGGTGCCGATCTGCACCTGCGACAGCCCGCCCAGGGTGCCCTCGGGCGACACCACCCGGATGACCAGCCGGTTGTCCGAGGGCTTGAGCAGGCTGGGCGGCAGCGCCAGGAAGAAGGGCGAATTGGCGTGGCGCGCCACCGGCGCGGTCATGCGCCCGCCATCACCGATCCATTGCCCGTTCAGTTCGAAGGCGGCATTGGTGCGCAGCTTGGGCACATAGACCCAGAGCGGCTCCGCGGCCGCGACCTCGGGCAGCGTGATCTCGTACAGGCCGGTGACCACGCCCTCGTCGCCGCGGATCTGTCGGGGCCAGCGATGGGGCAGGGACACGATGGCCGGTTCGGGTGCCGGCTCCCGGGCAGCCGACAGCAGCCGGAAACGCGCAGTGGCGATCTCGATCGGCTGATCGGCAGGCGCGCCGACCGCCGCCCAGACCGGCTGCGCCCGCTCGCGCGCATCTGCCGCCGACTGCCCCAGGGCGTCGCCCCCGGTCACCATGCCCAGCAGCAGGGCCGCCGCGGTGGCCAGGGCGCCCCGGATCTGCTGTCTCAACGAAGCACCCTCAGCAGCGCCCAGCGCTCGGCGATATTGCCGGCGCGCCGGTACCAGCGATCGCCCACGGCGGGGATGATCCAGGGGTTGGCCATCCACTGACGGGCATGGTCTTCGCGGGCCGCCTCGACGATGGCCGCGCGCAGCAGCGCACGAAACGGGGTGGGCGAGAGAGGCCCACCGGCAGCGGCCCGCACCAGCCTGGTGGCCAC
>NZ_CEXFHW010000079.1:0-17196 GCF_982640115.1 Quisquiliibacterium sp.
CGCCGGGGAACTCGATGGAGCCCGGCGCCACGCAGTTCACCCGCACGCCCTTGGCCGCCAGCGCCGCAGCCTGGGTGAGGGTGTACTGGATGAGCGCGGCCTTGACCGCGCCGTAGGGCGGCGTGCGCACCGAGGGCGTCAGGCCCGAGATGGACGAGATGTGCACCATCGACCCGCGCGAGGCCAGCAGGTGCGGCAGCGCGGTGTGCGAGGCGCGCACCGTGGCCATGAGGTCGACCGAGATGCTCGCCTCCCAGCCGGCCTCGTCATCGCTGCGGCCGAAGCCCGAGGCGTTGTTCACCAGCACATCGATGCCGCCGAGCGCTGCCGCGGCCGAGGCCACATAGCCGCGCACCGCGTCGCCATCGGCGAGGTCGCACACCGCGGCATGCACCGGGTGACCCAAGGCGGCGATCTCACGCTCGGTCTCGCGCAGCGCGGCCTCGCCGCGCGCGCAGATGGACACCGCCGCGCCGGCCTGCGCGAAACCCAGGGCGATGGCGCGGCCGATGCCGCGGCTGCCGCCGGCCACCACCACCCGCTTGCCGTTGAAGCTGATCTGCATGGAATGTCTCCTGGAAAAAAGGGGGAAGGACGGGCCTGGCGCAGGCGACGGGCGGAAGAGGCCGCTCAGCGCCAGCCCGGCTCGTCGCGGTCGAGCATGCGGATGACCGCCTGCATGAACAGGTCGCTCTGCTGGCGCTCCCCGGCGATCTGCGCCGCGGTGCGCGCGCATAGCGCCTCGGAGATCTCGTGCAGCGGCCGCCCGCCTGCCGCCTGGGTGGCGATCACCTGGTGCATGCAGGCGCGCTCGAGGTAGTAGAGATCGTCGAAGGCCCAGGCGATGCTCTGCCCCACCACCGTGACGCCGTGGCTGGCCATGAAGAGCACATCGGCGCCATTCAGGCCCGAAGCGATGCGCCGGCCCTCGGCGTCATCGAGCGCCAGGCCGTTGTAGGTGTCGTCGTAGGCCACTCGGCCGTGGAAGCGCAGCGTGTTCTGGTTGCACCAGGCCAGCCGCCCACCCTGCACCAGCGTGAGCGCCGTGGCGTAGGGCATGTGGGTGTGCAGCACCGCCCGCGCGTGCGGGTTGAGCCGGTGGATCCAGCTGTGGATGAAGAAGGCGGTGGGCTCGAGCGGATGCGGCCCGTCGAGCACCTGGCCAGCCCCGTTGATGAGCAGCACATCGGTGGGTCGCACCTCGCTCCAGTGCAGGCCCTGCGGATTGATGAGGTAGCGGTCGGGGGCGAGCTCCAGGCTGTAGTGGTTGCACACGCCCTCGTTCAGGCCCAGCCGCGCCGACCAGCGCAGGGCGGCGGCGATTTCGAGGCGACCGGTGGCAAGCGCCTGGGCATCGACACCTTGCAGGACGGCGGCAGAGACGGGCTGGTTCATGTCGGACCTCGACGGGTTGCGAATGCGTCAGATGACCTGGGCGGCGCGCAGCTGCGACAGGCGCTCGGCGGACAGCCCGAGCAGCGAGCCGAGCACGGCCTCGGTATGTTCGCCGAGCCGCGGCGGCGCCTGCAGCGGCGCGGGCGCGGCCGCCTGATCGAGCGGGCTGCGCACCAGCGGCACCGGCACGCCGGCCGGATGCGGCACCTGGCGCAGCGCGCCGCGATGCACCGCCTGCGGATCGGCGAAGAAGGCCGGGAAGTCGTTGATGGGCCCGCAGGGCACGCCCTCGGCCTGCAGCGCGGCCATCAGGTCGGCCATGGATCGGGTGCGGGTGACCTCGGCGACCGCGCCATGGACGAGTTCGCGGTTGGCCACCCGCAGGGGGTTGGTGGCCGCGCGCGGATCGGCCCGCAGGGCCGACAGGCCCAGCGCACGGCAAACCCCGGCGAACTGGGCGTCGTTGCCCGAGGCGATGATCAGCCGGCCGTCGGCCGCCGGAAACACCCCGGAGGGCGCGGCGATCGGGTTGTCGTTGCCCACGCGGGGCGCCTGGCGGCCGGTGATCGCCCAGCCGATGGACAAGGGCGAGGCGATGGCCGCCGCGCAATCGATCATGGCCATGTCGATGTGACGGCCCTCGCCGGTGATGCCCCGCTGCAGCAGCGCGCCCAGGATGGCCACCGCGGCATACAGGCCGGTGACCTGGTCGGTGAGCGGCACCGCGGTGCGCATGGGTTCGCCACCGGGCATGTCATCGCCGCGGCCGCAGGTGCTCATGATGCCGGTGAGGCCTTGCAGCACGAAGTCGTAGGCCGGCAGCGGCGCGTAGGGGCCATCGGGGCCGAAACCGTTGATCGAGCAGTAGATCAGCCGCGGGTTGATCGCGCGCAGCGAGGCGCTGTCCAGGCCGAAGCGCTGGAGGTTGCCGACCTTGTAGTTCTCGACGACCACATCGCAGACCGCGGCGAGTTCACGTACCAGGCCGGCGCCCTGATCGCTGGCGATGTCGACGGTGATGGAGCGCTTGTTGCGGTTGCAGGCGAGGTAGTAGGCGGCCTCGCCGGTGGGCTGGCCGTCGGCACCCACCAGCGGCGGGCCGATGCGGCGGGTGTCATCACCCTGGCCCGGGCGCTCGATCTTGATCACCTCGGCGCCGAGATCAGCCAGCACCTGGGTGCACCAGGGCCCGGAGACCACGCGGGTGAGGTCCAGCACCCGGATGGCATGAAGATCGGACAAGGGATTCCCCGGTTCGCGGAACGATGGCGGATAATCGCCGGCTCTGAACAACCGCTCGAAAGCATACACATCCGATGGCGCCCCTGGACAGCATTCATCCCGATATCCGCGACGGTGTGCGCGCGGTGTGCAACCAGTTCGACTCCGCCTACTGGCAGAAGATCGACCACGACCGGGCCTATCCCGAGGCCTTCGTCGACGCGCTCACCGGCGCCGGCTGGCTGGCTGCGCTCATCCCGCAGGAATACGGCGGCGCGGGCCTGGGCCTGTCGGAGGCCTCGGTGATCATGGAGGAGGTCAACCGCTGTGGCGGCAATGCCGGCGCCTGCCATGGCCAGATGTACAACATGGGCACGCTGCTGCGCCACGGCTCGCCCGAGCAGAAGCGCCGCTACCTGCCCGACATCGCCAGCGGCCGCCTGCGCCTGCAGTCCATGGGCGTCACCGAACCCACCACCGGCACCGACACCACCAACCTGAAGACCGTGGCACAGCGCCGCGGCGACCACTATGTGGTCAACGGCCAGAAGGTCTGGATCTCGCGTATCCAGCACTCCGACCTGATGATCCTGCTGGCGCGCACCACGCCGCTCGACCAGGTGGCGCGCAAGTCCGACGGCATGTCGATCTTCATCGTCGATCTGCACCAGTCGATCGGCAAGGGCATGACCGTGCGGCCGATCCCGAACATGGTCAACCACGAGACCAACGAGATCTTCTTCGACAACCTCGAGATCCCGGTCGAGAACCTCATCGGCGAGGAAGGCAAGGGTTTCAAGTACATCCTCGACGGCCTGAACGCCGAGCGCACCCTGATCGCCGCCGAGTGCATCGGCGACGGCTACTGGTTCGTCGACCGCGCCCGCAAGTACGCCAACGAACGGGTGGTGTTCGGCCGGCCGATCGGCCGCAACCAGGGCGTGCAGTTCCCGATCGCCGCCGACTACATCGAGATCGAGGCCGCCAACCTGATGCGCTTCCGGGCCTGCGACCTGTTCGACGCCGGCCAGCCCTGCGGCGCCGAGGCGAACATGGCCAAGTACCTTGCGGCCAAGGCCTCCTTCGAGGCGGCCAACAACTGCATCCAGACCCACGGCGGCTTCGGCTTCGCCTGCGAATACGATGTCGAGCGCAAGTTCCGCGAGACCCGCCTCTACCAGGTGGCGCCCATCTCCACCAACCTGATCCTGTCCTATGTCGCCGAGCATGTGCTCGGCATGCCGAGGTCGTTCTGATGGACGCGCCCGCCACGCCCCGGCCGCCTGCGGGGCCGCGGCCGCTCGACGGCATCCTGGTGGTGGCCCTGGAGCACGCGGTGGCCGCGCCGGTGTGCACCCGGCATCTTGCCGACCAGGGCGCCCGGGTGATCAAGATCGAGCGTCCTGGCGAGGGTGACTTCGCCCGCCGCTACGATCAGCGGGTCAAGGGCATGTCCTCGTACTTCGTGTGGGGCAACCGGTCCAAGGAAAGCCTCACGCTCGATGTCAAGGCGCCGCTTGGCAACGAGGCGCTGCGCCGGTTGCTGGCGCGCGCCGATGTGCTGGTGCAGAACCTCGCGCCGGGCGCGGTCGAGCGCCTGGGCTTCGGCCGCGAGCGGCTGGCCGGGCTCAATCCGCGGCTGATCACCTGCGACATCTCGGGCTACGGCGTGAACGGCCCCTACCGGGACCACAAGGCCTACGACATGATGATCCAGGCCGAGTCAGGACTGCTCTCGGTCACCGGCACGCCCGAGGCCATCGCCCGCACCGGGTTCTCGTCGGCCGACATCGGCGCCGGCCTCTATGCCTACTCGAGCATCATGGCCGCGCTGCTGCTGCGCGGCCGCACCGGCAAGGGCAGCCACATCGACCTCTCCATGTACGAGGCGCTCACCGAGCTCATCGGCAACCCCATCTACTACACCTACGAGGGCCAGCCGCCGGCGCCGCGTACCGGCGCCTTCCATCCCAGCGTGGTGCCTTACGGACCGTTCGCCGCCGGCGATGGCGGCCAGGTGATGATGGGCGTGCAGAACGAGCGCGAGTGGGTGGTGTTCTGCGAGAAGGCGCTGCATCGGCCCGAGCTGGCCACCGATCCGCGCTTCGCGAGCAACCTCGCCCGCACCGCCAACCGCGCCGCGCTCGAGGCGATCATCAGCGAGTGCTTCGCCTCGCTCGACACCGCCGGGCTGGAGGCGCGCCTGGCCCAGGCCAACATCGCCACCGGCCGCATCAACACGCCGGGCGAGTTCTGGCAGCACCCGCAGAACCTCGCCCGCAACCGGCTGCGCACCATCAGCTCGCCGGCCGGGCCGATCACCAGCTGGCTGCCGCCGGGCGTGTCGGACGCCTACGAGGCGCGCATGGACCCGGTGCCGGCATTGGGCGAGCACACCGGATCGGTGCTTGCCGAGCTGGGCTTTTCGACTGCCGAAGTGGCCGCCATGCGGGCCGACGGCATCGTCTGAGCGGCCGGCGGCCGGCTTGCGGGCCGGCCGCGTCGTCTGAACAGCCCGCAGCCGGCAAAGCCGCGCCCGGTCAGCCCTCGAGCTTGATGCCGGCGGCCTTGATCACCCGGGCGTTGCGGGCCACCTCGGCGTTGAGGAAGGCTGCGGTGTCCTCGGGGCTGCCCGAACCCGGGACGACGCCGGTGGCCTCGAGCTTCTCGCGCACCGCCGGCGAGGCCAGGATGCGGTTCACCTCGAGGTTGATGCGGTTGACGATCTCGCGCGGGGTCTTGGCCGGTGCGAGGATCATCGCCCAGGTGTTGGCAATGAAAGGCACGCCACTCTCGCCGAAGGTGGGGATGTCCGGATAGCCCGGCAGGCGCTTCTCGCTGCTCATGCCCAGCAGCTTGATCTTGCCGGCCTTGGCGTGCTGGACCATGGCCAGCGGCACATCGAAGAGCAGCTGGATCTGGCCGCCGATGAGGTCGGTGAGCGCGGGCTGCGTGCCCTTGTAGGGCACGAGCTGCATCTTCAGGCCATGGGTGGCCATGAACTGCTCCATGGCGAGGTGGGCGGCTGCGCCGATGCCGCTGGAGCCGAAGTTGAACTGGCCGGGGCGAGCCTTCACATAGGCGATCAGTTCGGCGGCGTTGTTCGGCGGGAAGGCCGTGTTGGCCGCGAGGATCAGCGGGGCCACGCCGCTCAGCGCCACCGGCGCCACATCATTGACTGCATCGAAGGCCATCTTCGCGTACAGCGAGGGATTGGCCGAGTGCGCCGCGATGACCGTGGTCAGCGTGTAGCCGTCAGGCGCCGAGCGGGCCATCATCTCGACGGCGATCATGCTGTTGGCGCCCGGCTTGTAGTCGAAGAGCACCGGCTGGCCCAGCGCGCGCGCCAGCGGCTCGCCCACCGTACGCGCCATGTTGTCGGTGAAGCCGCCCGGGGTGTAGCCCACCAGCATCCGGATCGGCTTGTTGGGCCAGCCGGCCTGGGCGTGGGCCGGCACAGCCGGCAAGGCGGCCAGGGCAGCCGCCGCGGGCAGGCCGAGCGCCAGGTCGCGGCGCCGCGCGGAGCGGGGAGCGCCAGGGGCGTCTGCCTGGAGAGGCACGCTGGCAGGAATCGGTGACTTGTCTGACATGGATCAACTCCGGGACGGGGACGGCGCAAGGCGCCTGCAACAGGCGCGGCGATAGAATGGTGCCATGAGCCCCGCCCGCGCCCCGGACACCAGCGACTCGCGCCGGGGCTTTGCCGCGGCGCTGCTGACGGTGGTGCTGGTCTTCGCGCAGCTGCTCTGGCCCTTCCTGCATGCGCATCAGGGCCCGCCCCTGACCAGCGGCTGGCATCTGCACACTGGCTGGCATCTGCACACCGGCACCCGGCTGCACGGCTCGGCGCAGGCCCGTCCCGAACCCGCGCAAGCGGCGTCGTCGATGGTCGCGCCGCAGGCGCGCCAGCACCCCCACGGATCGGAAACCGACGAGGTCGGCCCCGGTGCGGGCCTGCCGGGCGGTCGCGGGCTCACCGCCTGCACCGACGCCGCGCTCGCGCCACCGGCGGCCCAACCCGCCATGCCACGCCAGCGGGTGGCGATGCATGCCTGGGCAAGCGGCGAGCCCGCCGCGCCCGGCTCCCGGCGCCACCATGCCGCGGGCCTGCCCCCACCGCCGCACGCACCCCCCCGCACGCTCGCCTGACCTCCCTGAGGATCGCGCCCGGCGCGGTCCGGTCCGACGACGCCGTGCGCGCCGCTCATCCATGGCGCGCGGAGATCACAGCCATGGCCCGACTCCCCTTCTTCCACAGCCTGGCGGGATGCCTGCTGGCCCTTGGCCTGCCCTGCCTCGCGGCCGAGCCGCGATTGATCGCGCTCGACACCGTGCAGCAGTCTGCGCTGGGGCTTCGCCATGCGCCGGTGGCGCCCGCCCGCGACGCGGTGATCAGCCTGCCCGGCAGCGTGGTGGTGCCGCCCGCACGCCAGGTGGTGGTGGCCACGCCCCTGCCTGGCCTGCTCACCGAGCTGACGGTGTCGGTCGGCGACAAGGTGCGGGCCGGCGAGGTGCTCGCCCGGCTGAGCAGCCCGGCGCTGCTGGAGCTGCAGCGCTCCTACACCGCCGCGCAGGCCCAGCACGCACTGGCCGCCGACGCGCTCGGCCGCGACCAGCGTCTGCACGACGAGGGCGTCATCGCGCAGGCAAGACTGATCGCCACCCGCAGCCGGCTGCAGGAGGCACAGGCGCTGCTCGATGAGCGGCGCGGTCAGCTGCGCCTGGCCGGCGTGGCGCCCGACGCGCCGGCCCAGCCTGGCAGCGGCATGGCCAGCGTGGCCGCGCCGGTGGCCGGCGTGGTGCTCGAGACCCTGGCCGCGCGCGGCGAGCGCCTGGAGGCCGCAGCGCCGCTGCTGCGGCTGGCCCAGCTCGGCGAGCTCTGGCTGGAGCTGCAGGCCACGCCCGAGCGGGCCGCGCAGATCGCGCCCGGCCAGCGGGTGAGCTGGCCTGAGCGCGAGCTGCGCGCCCGCGTGATCTCGGTGGGTGCAGCGGTGGGCGCGGGCCAGACCGTGAGCGTGCGGGCGCTGATCGAGCAGGGCGCGGCCCGTGTGCGGCCGGGCGAACTGCTGCAGGCCCGGCTGAGCCTGGGTCTGCCGCGGCAGGCCGCCTGGCGGGTACCGCTCGCCGCCCTGGCGCGCCTGGGCGGACGCGACCTGGTCTTCGCGATGCGGCCCGGTGGCGTGATCGCGGTGCCGGTCACGGTGCATGGTCGCGATGACGAGTCCGCCATGGTCGAGGCGGCCCTGGGTGCCCAGGACCGGGTGGCGGTGAGCGCGATCGCCGCGCTCAAGGCGCTGGTCGCCGAGGCGGCGCCGTGATCGGCTGGCTGGTCGGACTGTCGCTGCGCCAGCCGCTGCTGGTGGTGGCCTTCACGCTGGCGCTGATCGGCGGCGGCTGGGCCGCCTGGCGCGGCCTGCCGATCGACGCGTTCCCCGACGTGTCCTCCACCCAGGTGAAGGTGATCATCAAGGCGCCGGGCATGACCCCGGAGGAGATCGAGCAGCGCATCACCACGCCGATCGAGCTCGAGATGCTCGGCATTCCACGCAAGCGCCTGGTGCGCTCGGTCTCGAAGTACGCCATCGCCGACATCACCGTCGACTTCGACGACGGCACCGATGTGTACTGGGCACGCCAGCAGGTGGCCGAGCGGCTGGGTGGCCTGATGCGCGAACTGCCGCCCGGTGCCTCGGGCGGCCTGGCGCCGCTGACCACGCCGCTGGGCGAGATGGTGATGTTCACCCTCGAAAGCGATCGCCATAGCCTGCAGGAGCGGCGCACCGTGCTCGACTGGACGATCCGCCCGGCGCTGCGCACCCTGCCCGGCGTGGCCGATGTCAACGCCCTGGGTGGCGAGGTGCGCAGCCTCGAGGTGGTGCCCGATCCGGCCTTGCTCAACGCCCGCGGCATCACGCTCGATGCCCTGCGCCAGGCCATGGTCGCAAACAACCGCAACGACGGCGCCGGCCGGCTGGTCGATGGCGAGGATGCGCTGCTGGTTCGGGTGGAGGGCAGCGTGCGCACGGCCGAAGACCTGCGCCAGACGGTGGTGCGCGCCGGGCCCGGTGCGCCGGTTCGCATCGCCGATGTCGCCGCGGTGCGCACCGGCAATGCCACCCGCTACGGCACGGTCACCGCCGATGGCCGCGGCGAGACCGTGCAGGGCCTGGTGCTCGGCCTGCGCGGCGCCAATGCCCGCGAGGTGGTGCGCGGCGTGCGCGAGCGCCTTGATCAGCTCGCACCCACCCTGCCAGAAGGCATGACCTTGCGAGTGTTCCTCGACCGCACCGAGCTGATCGACCGTGCGGTGGGCACGGTGGCGCGCGCCCTGGCCGAGGCCGTGGTGCTGGTGCTGGGCGTGCTGGTGCTGCTGCTGGGCAATCTGCGCGCGGCGCTGGTGGTGGCGATCAGCCTGCCCTTGTCGATCCTGGCGGCGATGCTGCTGATGCGTTGGGCCGGGCTGTCGGCCAACCTGATGAGCCTGGGCGGGCTGGCCATCGGCATCGGGCTGCTGGTGGATGCCGCGGTGGTGGTGGTGGAGCACGCCGCCACCCGGCTGGCGCAGGCCCGGCCTGAGGCCGGCCGCGCCACGATCGTGCGCGAGGCGGTGGCCGAGGTGGCCACGCCGGTGCTGGCCGGCATCGCGATCATCGCGGTGGTGTTCCTGCCCCTGCTCACGCTCGAAGGCCTGGAGGGCAAGCTCTTCAGCCCGGTGGCGCTGACCATCGTCTTCGCGCTGGCCGGATCGCTCGCGCTCGCCTTCACGCTGGTGCCGGTGCTGTGCGTGGCGCTGCTGCGGCCGGGGGCGCATGCCGAGCCCTGGCTGGTGGCGCGCAGCCGCGCGGGCTACGCGAGGCTGCTCGACACGGTGCTGGCGCGACCGCTGCCGGTGGTCGTGCTGGCCCTGGGCCTGCTGGCGGGCGCGGCGGCGGTGCTGCCCACGATCGGCCGCAGCTTCATGCCCACGCTCGACGAGGGCAGCCTGATCGTGCAGCTGCAGAAGTCCACCTCGATCAGCCTCGAGGAGAGCGCCGCCACCGATCTGCGCATCCAGCAGGCGCTGCTCGCCGACATTCCGGAGATCAGCGCCGTGATCTCGCGTGCCGGCTCCGATGACCTCGGCCTCGACCCCATGGGCCTGAACGAATCCGACCTGTTCCTGGTGCTCGTCCCGCGCGAGCGCTGGCGCGGCGACAAGGCGGCGCTGCAGGACGCCATCCGCACGGTGCTGCAGCGCTTCCCGGGCGTGGCGCACGGCTTCACCCAGCCGATCGAGATGCGGGTGTCCGAGATGCTCACCGGCAGCCGCGGCGATCTCGCCCTGAAGGTCTTCGGCCCGGAGCTGGCGGCCAATCAGGCGCTCGCCCAGCGCATCGCCGAACGGCTGCGCGGCCTGCCCGGTGCGCGCGATGTCATGACCGCACGCCACGAGGGCCTGCGTTACCTCGCGGTGCGCATCGACCGTGCCGCCGCCGGCCGGGCCGGCTTCACGGTGGACGCGCTGCAGGACCGGCTGCGCGCGCAGCTCGAGGGCGAGCCGGTGGGCCTGGTGCTGGAGTCGGGCCGGCGGGTGCCGCTGCTGCTGCGCGGCGCCGACGACATCCGCGGCTCGCCGCAGGCCTTCGGTGAGCTGCTGCTCACCGCCCCCGATGGCCATGCATGGCCGATCGGCCGGCTGGCCCGGCTGGAGCAGACCGAAGGTCCGGTGCGCATCGACCACGAGAACGCCAGCCGGTTCTCGATGGTGCAGGTGGCCGTCGAGGGACGCGACCTCGCCGGCTTCGTGCAGGAGGCGCAGGCGCTGGTCGCCCGCGAGGAGCGGCTCGCCCCGGGCATGCGGCTGCTGTGGGGCGGCCAGTTCGAGAACCAGCAGCGTGCCACCGCGCGGCTGGCGATCGTGCTGCCGGTCTCGCTCGGGCTGATCTTCCTGCTGCTGGTGCTCAGCCTGGGATCGATGCGCCAGGCGCTGCTGGTGCTCGCCAATGTGCCCTTCGCGGCGGTGGGCGGCGTGCTGGCGCTGTGGATCAGCGGCGAGTACCTCTCGGTACCGGCCTCGGTGGGCTTCATCGCCCTGCTGGGCATCGCGGTGCTCAATGGCCTGGTGATGATCACCCAGTTCAACCAGCTCCTTGCCCAGGGGCTGCCGCTGAGCGCGAGCGTGCGCGAGGGTGCGCTGCGCCGCCTGCGACCGGTGCTCATGACCGCGGCGATCACCGCGCTGGGCATGGTGCCGCTGCTGCTGGCCACCGGCCCCGGCTCGGAGATCCAGCGGCCGCTGGCGGTGGTGGTCACCGGCGGGCTGGTCAGCGCCACCCTGCTCACCCTGGTGCTGATGCCGATGCTGTTCGCCCGATTCGGCCGGGCGCGGTCTGACTCCGGGGCGGGTGGAGAGCCTCGTGCCGACGCGCCCTGAGCATCGCCAGGAACGCGGCAGTCTCTGCGCGGCACGCACTGGGGCTTTCGCCTCGGCCAGGAGGCCGAGCCAGGGGCGCGCCTGATGCGACGGCCGCGGCTTATGCTGGGCGGCATGAGCTTCCGCAACGCGCGCTCGTCGCGCTTCCTTCAACGGCCCTCGCAAGGGCACGCACCCTGGCCGTCGCCCTGGCTCCTGGCGGGCGCGGACAAAGGCGCGGATAAAGGCGCGGACGTGGGCGCGGACGCGGACGCGGGCAAGGGAACGAGCACCCTTGCATCACGCCCTGCGCCGCCGCGCCGCCTGGCCTGCGCGCTGGCCAGCATCGTGCTGCTCGCCGCCTGCGGCCCACGCCTGCCCGAGGCCGAGCCCGCCGACACCCCCGGCCGGCCTCGGCTGGATGGCGTGGCCGATGGCGACTCCTTCTGGCTGCGCGGCGCCGGCGGCGAGCGTGTCGCGGTACGGGTGGCCGGCATCGACGCCCCCGAGAAAGACCAGCCCCATGCCGACGAGGCCCGCGACGCGCTCACCCGCCTGCTCGCCGCGCCAGGCCTGGTGGTGGAGCCCTTCAAGACCGACCCCTATGGCAGGCAGGTGGCCCGCGTGCGCGCCGGCGGCCAGGATGTCGCCCTGGCCATGGTCAGGGCCGGGCTCGCCTGGCACTTCGTGCGTTATGCCGCCGACCAGACCGCAGCGGAGCGCGAGCAATACGCCCGCGCCGAACGCGAGGCCCGGGCGGCGCGCCGCGGCCTGTGGGCCGACCCGCATCCGCAGCCGCCCTGGGCCCACCGCCAGCGTCAGCGGCCCTGAGCCTGGTTGTCCGCGTCAGCGACCCTGAGCCCCGTTGCCGCCGGCCAGTCGCCGGCGCAGCGTCTCGTAGAGCACCACGCCGGCGGCCACCGACACATTCAGGCTCGACACCCTGCCCACCATCGGGATGCTCACCAGCGCATCGCAACGCTCGCGGGTGAGACGGCGCAGGCCCTTGCCCTCGGCGCCAAGCACCCAGGCCACCGCCGGCGGGATGTCGGCCTCGAACACCGTGGCATCCGTGCCATCGGCCGTACCGATCACCGTGATGCCCCGCTCCTGAAGCTCGTCGATCGTGCGGGCGAGGTTGGTCACCATCAGGTAGGGCACGCTCTCGGCCGCGCCCGAGGCGGTCTGCACCGCGGCCTCGGTGAGCGGGCAGGCGTGGTCCTTGGGCGCGATCACCGCATGCACCCCGGCGCCATCGGCCACCCGCAGACAGGCGCCGAGGTTGCGCGGATCGGTGACACCATCGAGCAGCAGCAGCAGCGGCGCGGCCTGCGCATCGAGCACCGCCTCGAGGCTCTCGGCCAGCGGCTCGGCGGCCTGCGCGCGCAGCATCACGCCCTGGTGCCGGCGCCCCGGGCACAGCGCCTCGATGCGGGCCATGTCCTCGGCCACCACCGGCACGCCCAGCGCGCGGGCGCGCTCGAGCAGTTCACGCATGCGGGCATCGCCGCGGCGCTGCGCGACATGCAGGGCGACCAGGCCGCCGCCGCCACGGGCCAGACGCGCTGCCACGGCATGAAACCCCCAGAGCAGCGCGCCCGCGCTGTCGGCGGCGCTCATTTGCGCTTGCGCCGCTTGGCGGCCTTGCCGCCGGCCGCGGGCGGTCGGGGTGCGGCCTTGCGCGCCGCGAGGCGGGCACTGCGGGCGAGTTCGATGCGCTCGGACTTGGCCGGTGCCGCCTTGCGCGGCGCGGCGGCCTCGCGCGGCCCTGCCGGCCGGCCGGCAGCGATCACCTCCTTGTAGCCGGCCTTCTGCACCAGGCGGAACTCGATGCGGCGCGCTTCGAGGTCCACCCGCGAAACCTGCACATGCAGTTCGTCGGTGAGCCGGAAACGCCGGCCGGTGCGTTCGCCACGCAGCTCATGGGCGGCCTCGTTGTACTGGAAGTACTCGGTGCCCAGTTCGGAGACATGCACCATGCCCTCGACGAAGAGATCGAGCAGGGTGACGAACACGCCGAAGGGCGCCACGCCGGTGATGCGCCCCACGAACTGCTCGCCCACGCGCTCGCGCATGTACTGGCTCTTGAGCCATGCGGCGACATCGCGCGAGGCCTCGTCGGCGCGGCGCTCGTTGGCCGAGCAGAGCATGCCGTGCTGCTCCCAGTGCTCGACCACATGCGGGCCATCGGCGCGACGCCGGGCGCGCGGGGCAGGCGCGGCCTCCTCCTCATCGGCGCCTGGCGGGCGCGGCAGATAACGCTCGCCCCGCAGCAGCGCCTTGATCACCCGGTGGGTGAGGAGGTCGGGGTAGCGACGGATCGGCGAAGTGAAGTGCGAGTAGGCCTCGTAGGCCAGGCCGAAGTGGCCGCTGTTGTGCGGCGAGTAGATCGCCTGCTGCATCGAGCGCAGCATCATCTGCTGCAGCAGCAGCGCGTCGGGGCGCGGCCGCACCTGCGCGGCCAGCTCGGCATAGTCGGCCGGGGCAGGGTTCTCGCCGCCGCCCAGCGACAGACCCACCGTGCGCAGGAACTCGCGCAGGTTGGTCAGGCGCTCGGGCGTGGGCCCCTCGTGCACCCGGTAAAGGCCGGCATGACGGCTGCGCTTCATGAAGTCGGCGGCGCAGACATTGGCGGCGAGCATGCACTCCTCGATCAGGCGATGGGCGTCGTTGCGCACCATGGCCACGATCCGCTCGATGCGGCCGACCTCGTTGCAGACGATGCGCGTCTCCACCGAATCGAACTCCACCGCGCCGCGCGACTCGCGCTGGCGCAGCAGCACGCGGAACAGGTCGTGCAGGTGCTGCAGCTGGGTCACCAGCGGCGCGCGACGGCGGATGGCCTGCGCATCGCGGCCGGAAAGGATGCCCCAGACCTCGTCGTAGGTGAGCCGTGCCGCCGAGTGCATCACCGCTTCGTAGAACTGGTAGGCGCGGATCTCGCCGGCGGCCGAGATGACCATGTCGCAGACCAGCACCAGTCGGTCGACCTCGGGGTTGAGCGAGCACAGCCCGTTGGAGATCTTCTCGGGCAGCATCGGGATCACCCGGCGCGGGAAATACACCGAGGTGGAGCGGCGCACCGCCTCACGATCGAGCGCATCACCCCCGGCCACATAGTGCGCGACATCGGCGATTGCCACGATCAGCCGGTGACCGGCCTTGCGGCCCTCGCCATGCGGCTCGCAGTAGACCGCGTCATCGAAGTCGCGTGCGTCTTCGCCGTCGATGGTGACCAGCGGCACATCGCGCAGGTCTACCCGGCCGCGCAGATCGGCGGCGCGCACGGTGGCCGGCAGCGCGGCGGCCGCAGCGAGCGTGTCGGGCGGGAACTCGTGCGGCACATCGAACTTGCGCACCGCGATCTCGATCTCCATGCCGGGATCGTCGATCTCGCCGAGCACCTCGATCACCCGGCCGATCGGCGCGGCATGGCCCGAGGGCGGATCGACGATCTCCACCGTGACCACCTGACCGGGCCGCGCCGGGCCGGCGTCACCGGGCGGGATCAGGATGTCGTGCTTGATGCGCTGGTCTTCGGGAACGACGATGCACACGCCGCGCTCCGACAGGAAGCGGCCCACCAGCCGCCGGTGCGCGCGGTCGGTGACCTCGACGATCGCGCCCTCGGGCCGGCCGCGATTGTCGAAGCCCACCCGTTTGACCAGCACCCGGTCGCCGTGCATGGCCTTCTGCATCTCGCGGGGGCTGAGGAACAGGTCCTGGCCGCCGGCATCGGGGATGAGAAAGCCGAAGCCATCGCGATGACCCTGCACACGGCCGGGCACCAGATCGAGCTTGCTGGCGATCAGCAGCACGCCCTTGCGGTTGGGCATCAGCTGGCCGTCGCGCTCCATGGCCGCCAGGCGGCGCGAGAGCGCGTCCTGGTGCGCAGGCGGCACGGCCAGACGCAGCGCAAGTTCCTGCGGGGTGAGCGGCGCATCGGCGGTGCGCAGGCTCTCGAGAATGTCGTCGCGGGTGGGCAGCACCCACGCGGGGTCGGTCATGGCTTCATTCCTGGGCACGCCCGCGGGCGAGGCATCGGGCTCCGGCGAAGCCGGGGCGATTTGACAAATCCTGTCGGTACTTTAGACTTCTCTTCTTCTGTGCGGCAGCACTGTCGGCGCAGAAATGCCCAGATGGCGGAATTGGTAGACGCACTAGGTTCAGGTCCTAGCGGTGGCAACACTGTGGAGGTTCGAGTCCTCTTCTGGGCACCAAATTCAAGGCCTGCGCAAGCAGGCCTTTTCCTTTTGTGGTGCCCGGAAAGCAGAGCCCAGCGGCTCTGCGTGAGGACAGTACCCGGGCACCAACGCAAAGGCCTGCATTCGCAGGCCTTTTTCATGGCGGCACCCCTGCTCACATGCCCCATCGGGTCTTGAGGTCACTGGGACGCATGTGGTCGTATTCCTCGAAGGGCTGGTGGATCCAGGGGTTGGTGGGCAGGTACTCGATGTAGTAGTCGGGTTCGGCCACCGAGGCGCCCTTGCGCCAGACCACGGCGGAACGCACCTCCTGCACCTGCGGAAATCGCTGCTTGAGCGCGGGGATCACCTCCACCAGCGTGCCGCCGGAATCGACCAGGTCATCGGCGAGCAGCCAGCGGCTGCCCGGCAGGGGCGTGGCGCTCGACATGTGCTCGGCAATCATCAGCCGGCTCTGCGTGGTGCCGGCGTTCTCACGGTAGGAACTGGTGAACAGCACGCCCAGCGGCCGGTCGAAGATGCGCGAGAGCACATCGCCCACCCGCAGCCCGCCGCGGGCAAGACACACGATGGCGTCGAACTGCCAGGCCGAGTCATAGATGCGGATGGCGAGCTTCTCGATCAGCCGGTTGTACTCGTCCCAGGAGACATACAGGTCTTTCATGTGGCCTTCCGGTCTGGTTGGACAGCGGGGCTTCGCTCAGGCGAAGGGATGACGGATGAGGATGGTCTCGTCGCGGTCGGGGCCGGTGGAGACGAGATCGATCGGCGCGCCCACCGCCTGCGCCAGGCGCTCTAGGTAACGCCGGGCATTGAGCGGCAGCGCATCCCACTGGCGCACACCGGCGGTGGTGCCGCTCCAGCCAGGCATCTCCTCGAACACCGGTTCGAGGTGCTCGACCGCATCGGCGCCGAAGGGCAGCAGGTCGATGGTGGGCTCGCCCGGGCCGCTGCCCTTGCTGCGGTAGCCCACGCACAGTTTGACCAGCGGCAGACCGTCGAGCACATCGAGCTTGGTCACGCAAAGGCCGCTCACGCCGTTGAGCTGGATGGAGCGCTTGAGCGCAGGTGCGTCGAACCAGCCGGTACGCCGCGGCCGGCCGGTGACGGCGCCGAACTCCTTGCCCACCGACGCGAGATGGCGGCCCATGTCGTCGAAGAGCTCGGTGGGGAACGGCCCGGAACCCACCCGGGTGGTGTAGGCCTTGGTGATGCCCAGCACATAGTGCAGCGACTGCGGCCCGACCCCGGCGCCCGCGGCGGCCGCACCGGCCACGCAGTTGCTGCTGGTGACATAGGGATAGGTGCCGTGATCGACATCGAGCAGCGCGCCCTGCGCACCCTCGAAAAGCAGGCTCTCGCCACGGGCCATCGACTCGGCGAGCTCGCGCGGCACATCGGCCACCATCGGCGCGAGCCGATCGGCCAGGGCGAGCGCATCGTCGGCCACCTTGTCGGGCGAAAGCGGCGCGGCCTTCAGGTGATGCTCGAGCACGAAATTGTGCAGCTCGAGCGCCTCGGCCACCCGCTCGCGCAGGCGCGCCGGAGAAAACAGGTCCTGCACCCGCACCGCACGGCGCGCGACCTTGTCCTCGTAGGCCGGGCCGATGCCGCGGCCGGTGGTGCCGATCTTGGCGTCGCCGCGGCGCGCCTCGCGGGCGCGGTCGATGGCGACGTGGTAAGGCAGGATCAGCGGGCAGGCGTTGCTCACCCGCAGGCGGTCGCGCACCGACACGCCGGCCGCCTCGAGCTCGGCAATCTCGGCGAGCAGCGCATCGGGCGACAGCACCACGCCGTTGCCGATGTAGCACAGCGTGGCGGGCCGCAGCATGCCCGACGGAATCAGCCGCAGCACCTGCTTCCTGCCGCCGATCACCAGCGTGTGCCCGGCGTTGTGCCCACCCTGGAAGCGGACCACGCCCTGCGCCTGCTCGGTGAGCCAGTCGACGACCTTGCCCTTGCCCTCGTCACCCCACTGAGTGC
>NZ_CEXFHW010000080.1:0-16673 GCF_982640115.1 Quisquiliibacterium sp.
GCTCAGCGGCAACCTGTTCGAGTCGGCGGTGATGAAGACCTCGGTGATCACCGCGGAATTCCGCGCCCGCTACCTGCAGCGCGCCGGTGACGAGGGGGCTTTCGAGGGCCGCGCCATCGTCTTCGAGGGCCCCGAGGACTACCACGCGCGCATCAATGACCCCGCGCTGGCGATCGATGCCGATTGCCTGCTGTTCATCCGCGGTGTCGGGCCGATCGGCTATCCGGGTGCGGCCGAGGTGGTCAACATGCTGCCGCCCGACGCGCTGGTGCGCCAGGGCATCACGATGCTGCCCTGCGTGGGCGACGGCCGCCAGTCCGGCACCTCGGCCAGCCCTTCCATCCTGAATGCGTCACCCGAATCGGTGGTCGGCGGCGGCCTTGCCCTGCTGCGCACCGGCGACCGGGTCCGCATCGACCTCGCCCGGCGTCGCGCCGACATGCTGATCTCCGATGACGAACTCGCCCGGCGGCGCGCTGCCTGGCAGCCGCCCGCGCTGGTCAGCCAGACACCCTGGCAGGAGTTGCAGCGTCGCCATGTGGGGCAATTGCAGACCGGTGCCTGCCTCGACTTCGCGGTGAGTTATCAGCGCATCGACGCCACGCACGGAATTCCCCGCGACAATCATTGACATTCGACCCGGAAATACCGGGCTTTCTCGTCTGGGGGAGGGGTCGAAGCCTTCTGTCACCCCGAGGCGGCCGCCGGTCGTGTTTGCCTCGCCCCTGGCCTTTGGACATAATCCGCCCCGCACCGATCCCCGGTGCCCGACAACCCGTCAACCCCTGTCTGTGCACCCGGATGGCCGAAGACATCATTCTCGAAACGCGTGGGCTGGTGAAGGAGTTCAAGGGTTTCGTCGCCGTCAGCGATGTGAACCTGAAGGTCCAGCGCGGTCACATCCATGCCCTGATCGGCCCCAATGGCGCCGGCAAGACCACGGTGTTCAACCTGCTCACCAAGTTTCTGCCGCCCACCCGCGGACAGATCCTCTACAAGGGCCAGGACATCACCCACGAGAAGCCGGCCCAGACCGCGCGCCGGGGCATCGTCCGGTCCTTCCAGATCTCGGCCACCTTCCCGCATCTCACGGTCCTCGAGAACGTGCGCATCGGCCTGCAGCGCGAGCTCGGCACCTCCTTCCACTTCTGGAAGTCCGAGCGCACGCTCGAGGCCCTGCACGACCGCGCCCGGGCGCTGCTCGAGACCGTGGGGCTTCAGGACTATGCCGACACGGTCACCGTCGAGCTGCCCTACGGCCGCAAGCGGGCGCTCGAGATTGCCACCACCCTGGCCACCGAGCCCGAGCTCATGCTGCTCGATGAGCCCACCCAGGGCATGGGCCACGAGGATGTCGAGCGCGTCACCCAGCTCATCAAGAAGGTCTCGGCCAACCGCACCGTTCTCATGGTCGAGCACAACATGAACGTGGTCTCGAGCATCGCCGATCGCATCAGCGTGCTGCAGCGGGGTCAGGTGATCGCCGAAGGCCCCTACGAGACGGTATCGAAGGATCCGCAGGTGCTCGAGGCCTACATGGGCAGCGAGGCCGCTGAGTTGCGGGGAGCGCATGGCTGAGAACACCGAATTCCTGCGGGTCACCGACCTGCACGCCTTCTACGGCGAGTCGCACATCCTGCACGGGGTGGACCTCACCGTGAACAAGGGCGAGGTGGTCACGCTGCTCGGCCGCAATGGCGCGGGCCGCACCACCACGCTGAAGTCGATCCTCGGCCTGGTGGGCCGGCGGACCGGCTCGATCATGATCAACGGCACCGAGGCGATCGGTCTGCCACCGCACCGCATCGCGCAGCTCGGCCTTGGCTACTGCCCGGAGGAACGCGGCATCTTCGCCAGCCTGTCCTGCGAAGAGAACCTCATGCTGCCGCCCAGCGTGGGCTCGGCGGGCATGTCGATCGACGAGATCTACGCCATGTTCCCCAACCTCAAGGAGCGTCGCAACAGCCAGGGCACGCGCCTTTCGGGTGGCGAGCAGCAGATGCTGGCGGTCGCGCGCATCCTGCGCACCGGCGCGCGGTTGCTGCTGCTCGACGAGATCTCCGAGGGTCTTGCCCCGGTGATCGTGCAGGCGCTGGCCCGCATGATCCGCACGCTTCGCGAGCGCGGCTTCACGGTGATCATGGTCGAGCAGAACTTCCGTTTCGCCGCCCCGCTGGCCGACCGCTTCTATGTCATGGAGCACGGCCGAATCGTCGAGGGCTTCAGCGCCGCCGAACTCGACGCCAAGATGGGCATGCTCCACGAATACCTCGGCGTCTGAGCCTGGCCAGCCAGTCGCCATCACGGTTCCCGGCCCCAACACACAACCGCACAACACCCCCAGCACTCAGGGAGACACCATGTTCAAGCGCACTCTGATTTCCACCCTGGTTGCCGGCGCCATGGCCCTGTCGGCCGGCGCCAGCGCGCAGGTCTCCGACGGCGTGATCAAGATCGGCGTCATCAACGACATGTCGGGCCTGTATGCCGACATCACCGGGCAGGGCTCGGTGATCGCCGCCCGCATGGCGGTCGAGGACTTCGGCGCCGCCAAGAAGAACATGAAGGTCGAGATCCTCTCGGCCGACCATCAGAACAAGCCCGACATCGGTTCGAGCATCGTTCGCAAGTGGTTCGACACCGACAAGGTCGATGCGGTTGCCGATGTGCCCACCTCCTCGGTGGCGCTGGCGGTCAACCAGATCGTGCGCGAGAAGGGCAAGGTCATGCTGAACTCCGGCGCGGCCACCTCCGATCTCACCGGCAAGGACTGCTCCCCCAATACGGTTCACTGGACCTACGACACCTGGATGCTGGCCAACGGCACCGGCTCGGCGATCGTCAAGACCGGCGGTGACACCTGGTTCTTCCTGACCTCCGACTATGCCTTCGGCCATGCGCTCGAGCGCGACACCGAGGCGGTGGTGCTCAAGTCCGGCGGCAAGGT
The DNA here is from genome assembly GCF_982640115.1 of Quisquiliibacterium sp. Lineage (NCBI taxonomy): Bacteria > Pseudomonadati > Pseudomonadota > Betaproteobacteria > Burkholderiales > Burkholderiaceae > Quisquiliibacterium > Quisquiliibacterium sp. Next base: position 2,948 of record NZ_CEXFHW010000080.1, read on the forward strand.
GCTGAACAAGGTGCGTCATCCGCTGAACACCCAGGACTTCTCCTCGTTCCTGCTGCAGGCCCAGGCTTCCAAGGCCAAGATCATCGGTCTGGCCAACGCCGGCGGCGACACCCAGAACTCGATCAAGCAGGCGGCCGAGTTCGGCATCACCCGCGGCGGCCAGAACCTGGCCGGTCTGCTGGTGTTCCTGCCCGATGTTCACGCCCTCGGCCTGGACAAGGCCCAGGGCCTGATCTTCACCGAGACCTTCTACTGGGACCTGAACGACCAGACCCGTGCGTGGACCAAGCGGTTCGTCGCGCAGAGCGGCGGCAAGTATCCGTCGATGGTCCATGCCGGCGTCTATGGCTCGGTGCTGCACTATCTCAAGGCGGTCGAAGCCCTCAAGAGCGACGACGGGACCAAGGTGGTGGCCAAGATGAAGGAGTTGGCCACCGACGATGTGCTGTTCGGCAAGGGCACCATCCGCGCCGATGGCCGCAAGCTGCACCCGGCCTACCTGGTCGAGGTCAAGAAGCCGGCGGAGTCCAAGGGCCCGTACGACTACTACAAGGTCCGGGCCACCATCCCGGCTGACCAGGCTTTCCGGCCCATCGACCAGGGCAACTGCCCGCTGGTCGCCAAGAAGTAAGCTCACCGACAAGGCTCAGCGGCGGCTCCCATGGAGATCTTCGGCGTTCCCACCCAGGCCCTGTTCGGGCAGCTGCTGATCGGCCTGATCAACGGCTCGTTCTACGCGTTGCTGTCGCTGGGCCTGGCGGTCATCTTCGGCCTGCTCAACATCATCAACTTCACCCACGGCGCCCAGTACATGATGGGCGCGTTCGTGGCCTACCTCGCCCTGAACTACCTGCAGCTCGGCTACTGGTGGTCGCTGCTGCTGGCGCCGATCGTGGTCGGGGTGTCGGGGGTGATCGTCGAGCGGGTGTTTCTCGCCCGGCTCTACAAGCTCGATCATCTCTACGGGCTGCTGCTCACCTTCGGGCTGGGGCTGATCATCCAGGGGCTGTTCCGCAATGAGTTCGGCTCGTCGGGCCAGCCCTACCCGATCCCGCCCGAGCTCACCGGCGGCAAGAACCTCGGCTTCATGTTCCTGCCCAACTATCGGGCCTGGGTGATCGGTGCCTCGCTGGTGCTGTGCCTGGTCACCTGGTATGTCATCGAGCGCACCAAGCTCGGCGCGTATCTGCGGGCGGCCACCGAGAACCCGGCGCTGGTGCAGTCCTTCGGCATCAATGTGCCCCGGATGATCACGCTCACCTACGGCTTCGGCGTGGGGCTGGCCGCGCTGGGCGGCGTCATGGCCGCCCCGATCTATCAGGTCAGCCCGCAGATGGGTGCCGACCTGATCATCGTGGTGTTTGCCGTGGTGGTGATCGGCGGCATGGGCTCCATCCTGGGGTCGATCATCACCGGGTTCGGCCTGGGCCTGGTCGAGGGCCTCACCAAGGTCTTCTACCCCGAAGCCTCGAACACCGTGATCTTCGTGATCATGGCCATCGTCCTGCTGATCAAGCCCGCCGGGCTGTTCGGCACCCAGAAGTAGCGCAGGGGCTCCTCATGTCCTCATCCACCGTCCCGATCGTGGCCGGCGCCGGCGCCGGCACCGGTCACCAGAAGATCGCGTTCCTGATCCTCTTCGCGTTCTTCCTGCTGGCGCCGCTGGTGCTCTACCCCGTTTTCCTGATGAAGGTGATGTGCTTCGCGCTGTTCGCGTGCGCCTTCAACCTGCTCATCGGCTTCGGCGGGCTGCTCTCCTTCGGCCATGCCATGTTCCTCGGTACCGCCGGGTACGCGGCAGCGCATTCGGCCAAGGTCTGGGGCTTCAATCCCGAGTTCGCCCTGATCTTCGCCACCGCCTGCGCGGCGCTCATGGGCTGGGTCACCGGGCTGCTTGCCATCAAGCGTCAGGGCATCTACTTCGCCATGATCACGCTGGCGCTGTCGCAGATGATCTTCTTCTTCTACCTGCAGGCGCCGTTCACCGGCGGCGAGGACGGCATCCAGGCGGTGCCGCGCGGCAAGCTCTTCGGCCTGTTCGACATGTCGGGCAACTACGCCATGTACGCGCTGGTCTTCGTGGTGTTCTTCGCCGCGTTCGGCCTCATCTGGCGGGTGGTTCACTCGCCCTTCGGCCAGGTGCTCAAGGCCATCCGCGAGAACGAGCCGCGGGCGTTGTCCCTGGGTTATGACACCGACCGCTACAAGCTCATGGCCTATGTGCTGTCGGCCACGCTGGCGGGGCTGGCCGGTGGCCTGAAGTCGCTGGTGTTCCAACTCGCCTCGCTCACCGATGTGCACTGGTCGATGTCCGGCGAGGTGGTGCTCATGACCCTGGTGGGCGGACTGGGCACCATGTTCGGCCCCATCGTCGGCGCCGCCGTGATCATCACCATGCAGAACTACCTCGCCGAGCTTGGCGCCTGGGTGACGGTGGTGCAGGGCGTCATCTTCGTGGTCTGCGTGATGTCCTTCCGCCGCGGCATCATCGGCGAGATCGCCAACCTCATCCGCAAGCCGCTCTAGCCCGCTGCGGCTGACTGTCGCTGACGGTCTGAGGGCCTGAACTGGCGCGCGGCGCCGACCGCGCGCCGTCAGCCCGGCAGCTCAGTCGACCACCGTGCGAGACTGTTCGCGCAGGTAGAGCGGCAGATACCAGTGGGATCCGATCGCCTTGCCGGTGCTGCCGCTGCCCTTCCAGCCCCCGAAGGGCTGGTAGCCGGGCCAGGCACCGGTCGTGGCGCCCTGAGGGCGGTTCACATAGGTGACCCCCGCCTCGATGCGATCGAGGAAGCCGTCGACCTCCGAGGCCGCGCCATAGAAACCGGCGGTCAGTCCGTAAGGCAGGCCGTTGGCAAGATCGATGCCTTCACCGACGCTGTCGATCTCCTCGACCAGCACCAGCGGGATGAACTTCTCCTCGCGCCAGAGGCGAAAGTCGCGCGGCGCGCGGGCGATGGTGGGGGCGACGAACCAGCCATGCTGCAGATCACCCTCGGTCAGGCTGCGCCCGCCCTCGTCGATCCGACCGTGCTGGCGCACCTGCGACACGCAGCGCTGATAGCGTTCGAACGCTGCCTGGTTGATCAGCGGCCCCATCCAGTGACTGCGTTCGGTGGGGTCACCCACCCGGATCGCCCGCGTGAGGGTGACCATGCGCTCGCGCAGCGCCTGCGCCACCGGCCGCTCCACATACACGCGCGAGCAGGCCGAGCACTTCTGGCCCTGCAGGCCGAAGGCCGAACGCACGATGCCGGTGGCCGCCCGGTCGAGATCGGCGTGGCGGCTGACCACCACCGCGTTCTTGCCGCCCATCTCGGTGATGCACGGCCGCGGCCAGGGCCCCTGCGCGAAGCGGCGGAAGAGGTGCATGCCCACCTCGGATGAACCGGTGAAGGTCACGCCCGCGATGGCGGGGTCGGTGCAGATCACCTCGCCGAACACCGCGCCGTCGGCGGTCACATGGTTGACCACCCCCGGGGGCAGGCCGGCATCCCGCAGCGCCGCCATGAGCAGCGAGCCGCTCCATGCGGTGTCGCTCGCGACCTTGAAGACCACGGTGTTGCCGGTGACCAGCGCGGCACCGATCGGGCCGGCCGCCAGGGCCACCGGGAAGTTGAAGGGCGCCACCACCGCCCAGGGACCGCAGGGGCGCAGGCGCGTGGCGTTGCGGCTGCGCCATCCCGGCAGCGGATCGTCGGGCAGCGTGATCTCGAAGCCCTCGTTGCGCACCATCTGGTCGCAGTACCAGGTGATCAGGTCGGCGCTCTCCTGCACTTCGCCGATCGCCTCCATGCGGTTCTTGCCGACCTCGATCGCGACGGCAGCCGAGATCTCGTACACCCGGGTCTCGATCAGCGCTGCCACCCGACGCAGCATCGACACCCGCTCCTGCCACGGTGTTGCCGCCCAGGCGGGGAAGGCAGCCTTCGCCGCTGCCACGGCCTCGCTCACCAGGCCCGCATCCGCGCGCGAGAAGACGCCGAGCACCTGCCGGCGATCGGCCGGGGCACGGGTCTCGAAGCGGTCTGCGCCATGACGGGGCTGACCCGCGATCCACATCGGGTGCTCCGCGCCGGCGCTCGCCCTTGCCGTCGCGAGGGCGGCCTCGAAGCGTTGATGCAGCGACTCGGGAGGGTCGAACATCGTCGAGTAGGTCAGGCGAAAGCCGTCCTGTGGGTCGGTGGTCATGATCTTGGCTCCTGAACGGGCGCAGCCGGGGGCGTCGATTGTGCCGCCAATCAGGGGGCGCGTGAATGAAAGCGCCGGCGGTCTTGCGATGCGGAGGATGGACGAACGGGCAATGGCACGGCCGCGCATGCCTCTTTCCCGGGCCTGCTTGCAGTCCGCGCAAGACATCCGTATAACTGCGGGGCCGTGCAGTTCGGCGGTACGGAAAACGCATCGACAACAGGGTCCGTCCAAGGATCCGGGAGACACAACCAGGTGGCTAAAGACGCTCTGCTGAGCGTCCAGGGCATCACCGTGCGCTTCGGCGGCGTGGTGGCGCTGGACTCCGTCAGCTTCGATGTGCCGCGCGGCGGCGTGTGCGGTCTGATCGGCCCCAACGGGGCTGGCAAGACCACCCTGTTCAACTGCCTCAGCCGGCTGTACGCCTACCAGCAGGGCGATCTTCTGTTCGAAGGCAAGTCGATCACGGCTACGCCGGTCCACGAGATCGCGTCGCTGGGCATCGGTCGCACCTTCCAGAACCTGGCCATGTTCAAGACCATGACGGTCGAGCGCAATGTCATGATCGGCGCGCACTGCCGGTCGGGCGCCGGGTTCTTCTCCAGTGCGCTGTGGCTGCCTTCGGTTCGTGCCGAAGAGGAGCGCCTTCGCGGCCGTGCCCACGAGATCATGAAGTACCTCAATCTCCTGCCGTTTGCGCAACGGCCGGCAGGAGATCTTCCCTTCGGCATTCAGAAGCGGGTGGAGTTCGCCCGTGCGCTGGCTGCCGACCCGAAACTGCTCCTGCTCGACGAGCCCGCCGCCGGCCTGAATCACGAGGAACTCGACGGCCTCGGTGACCTGATCAAGGATGTCCGCGACCGCCTGAACATCACGGTGCTGCTCGTGGAACACCACATGAGCCTGGTGATGTCGGTGTCCGATCACATCATCGCCCTGAACTTCGGCAGGAAGATCGCCGAGGGCACCCCCACCGAGATCCAGAACCATCCCGATGTGATTGCCGCCTACCTTGGGGCGCCCGCCGATGCCAAAGCTGCTTGAAGTCACCAACCTCAACGCGTCGTACGGCGCCACCCAGGCCCTGTTCGGCGTGAGCTTCGCCCTCGAGCAGGGCAAGATCACCACCATCCTGGGTGCCAACGGCGCGGGCAAGACCACCACCCTGCGAGCGCTCTGCCAGACGGTCAAGACCTCCGGCAGCATCAAGATCGATGGCACCGAGGTCATCGGCAAGGCCACCGAGGCGGTGGTCCGCATGGGCGTGGCCCATGTGCCCGATGGCCGCGGAACCTTCACCGGCCTCACCGTCGAGGAGAACCTGCGCCTGGGCTCCTTCACCCGTCGCGACAAGGCCGAGGTGGCGCTCGACATGGAGCGCATGTACGCGCGCTTCCCGCGCCTGAAGGAACGGCGCCAGCAGCAGGCCGGCACGCTCTCGGGCGGCGAGCAGCAGATGCTCGCGATCAGCCGGGCGCTCATGCTGCGGCCCCGTCTGCTGCTGCTCGACGAGCTCTCGTTCGGCCTGGCGCCGCTGATCGTCGCCGAGATCTTCCGGATCATGCGAGAGATCAACAAGCAGGACAAGGTGAGCATGCTGCTGGTCGAGCAGAACGCCACGCTCGCGCTCGACCTCGCCGACGACGCCTACCTGCTGGAAACCGGCCGGGTGGCCATCTCCGGCCCCTGCGAAACCATCAAGAACGACGAGACGGTGCGCCGTTCCTACCTCGGTTACTGAGCCAGCCACGGACATCACCATGGAAGCACTCCTTCACCAGATTTTCGCGGGCCTGGCCAACGGGGGCATCTATGCCTCGGTGGCGCTTGCCCTGGTCATGATCTATCAGGCCACTCACCACATCAATTTCGCCCAGGGCGAGATGGCCACCTTCAGCACCTTCATCGCCTGGGCGATGATCAACAACGGCATGCCCTACTGGGCGGCGTTCTTCCTCACCATCGCGATCTCCTTCGTGGGCGGCCTGCTCATCCAGCGCATCATCCTCAAGCCGGTGGAGAAGGCGCCCGCGCTCACCAACGTCATCGTGTTCATCGGCCTGCTGGTGATCTTCAATGCGGTGGCCGGCTGGGTCTTCGAGCACACCATCAAGGCCTTCGCCTCGCCCTTTCCCAAGGACGCGTTCTACGCCACCAAGTACTTCAGTGCCCACGAGATCGGTTCGGTGGTGGTCATGCTGTGCGTGCTCGGTCTGCTGTTCTCGTTCTTCCGGTTCACCCCGCTGGGGCTGGCCATGCGAGCCGCGGCGCAGAACCCTGACTCGGCGCGGCTGGTTGGCGTGCGGGTGTCCTGGATGCTGGGCATGGGTTGGGGCCTGGCGGCGGCCATCGGGGCGGTCGCCGGCATGATGGTCGCGCCAATCGTCTACCTCGACCCGAACATGATGTCCGGCATCCTGCTGTACGGTTTCGCCGGTGCCCTGCTCGGCGGCATCGACAATCCCTGGGGCGCGGTGATCGGCGGCTTCATCGTCGGCGTGCTCGAGAACCTGCTGGGCGCGTATGTGATCGGCACCGAGCTCAAGCTCTCGGTTGCGCTGGTGCTGATCGTCGGCACGCTCACCCTGAAGCCCAACGGCCTGTTCGGCAAAGTGCTGGTGACCCGCGTATGAACACCATCGACCGCAAGTGGATCTGGATCGGCGGGCTGATCACCCTGGCCGTCCTGCTGGTGCTGCCCTTCCTGGTGAAGAACTACCGGGTGTTCCAGTTCAACCTCGTGATCGTCTACGCGATCGCGGTGCTCGGACTGAACATCCTCACCGGCTACAACGGGCAGTTCTCCCTGGGCCACGGCGCGTTCTACGCGATCGGCGCCTACACCTCGGCCATCCTGATGGATCAGGCGGGCATGCCGTACTGGCTCACGCTGCCGCTTGCGGCGGTGGTGTGCTTCACCTTCGGTGTGCTCATGGGCTTCCCGGCCCTGCGTCTGGAGGGTCACTTCCTCGCGCTGGCCACTTTCGCGCTGGCGCTGGCGGTGCCTCAGCTGCTGAAGTACAAGAAGCTCGAGGGCATGACCGGCGGCGTGCAGGGCATCGTGCTGTCCAAGCCCGAGCCGCCCTTCACCTTCAGGCTGTTCGACCAGCCGCTGAACGCCGATCGCTGGCTGTATTTCTTCTCGCTCTTCATCGCGCTGATCATGTTCCTGATTGCCTGGAACCTGCTGCGCGGTCGGGTGGGGCGGGCGCTGGTCGCCATCCGCGATCATCCGATCGCGGCTTCGGCCATGGGCATCAACCTGCCGGTGTTCAAGACCATCACCTTCGGCGTGTCGGCGGCCTTCACCGGCGTGGCCGGTGCGCTGGGCGCGATCATCGTGGCCTTTGTGGCGCCCGACAGCTTCACGGTGTTCCTGTCGATCACCTTCCTGGTCGGCGTGGTCATCGGTGGCCTGGCCTCGATCCCGGGAGCGATCTTCGGTGCGATCTTCATCCAGTTCGTGCCCAACATTGCTGACGAAATTTCCAAGTCGGCGCCCTGGGCCATCTACGGGATCTTCCTGATCGTGTTCATGTACCTGATGCCGTTCGGGGTGTCGGGCATGTTCGCCCGGGTGTTCGCCAAACTGCGGGGAGCGGGCAGCCCGGCCAAGGGCGCCTGAAGACCGGAGTGATCATGTTTCGCGGGGTTGCTGCCGTCCCCGCGGGTTTCTTCAAAGGCAGTTACCTCTCGTTCCAGGAGTGATCGGCATGGACAGAAGACAGATGAACGGGATCATCGCGGCGGCCGCCGCAGCGATGGTTTCCCCCCTGGCCTCGGCCCAAAAGAAGTATGACTCGGGCGCCAGCGACAAGGAGATCAAGATCGGCGGCATCAGCCCCTACTCGGGCCCGGCGTCCAGCTACGGCACGATCGGCAAGTGCATCAAGGCCTACTTCGACAAGGTCAACGCCGAAGGCGGCGTCAACGGCCGCAAGATCAACTGGATCTCCTACGACGACGGCTACAACCCGGCGCGTACCGTGGAGATGGCCCGCAAGCTGGTCGAGCAGGACGAAGTGCTGTTCATCTTCAATGTGCTGGGCACGCCCACCAATTCCTCGATTCATCGCTACATGAATCAGAAGAAGGTGCCGCAGCTGTTCAACGCCACCGGCGCCACCAAGTGGGGCGATCCCAAGGACTTCCCCTGGACCATGGGCTGGCAGCCGAGCTACCAGTCCGAGGCGAAGATCTACGCCCAGCACATCCTCGAGACCAAGCCGAACGCCAAGATCGGCATCCTCTACCAGAACGATGATTACGGCCGTGACTACCTCAAGGGTTTCGAGGACGGCCTCGGCGAGAAGGGCCGTGCGCTGATCATCAAGAAGCTGTCGTACGAGGTGACCGACCCGACCGCCGACAGCCAGATGGTCGAGCTCAAGGCCTCGGGCGCCGACACCTTCTTCAACATCACCATCCCGAAGTTCGCCGCGCAGACCATCAAGAAGGCGGCCGAGATCAACTGGAAGCCCACCCACTACCTGAATGGCGTGTCGGTGTCGGTGGCCTCGGTGATCGTGCCGGCGGGTGTCGAGAATGCGCGGGACATCATCTCCTGCTACTACCTGAAGGACCCGACCGATCCGCAGTGGGAGAAGGACAAGGCCTACCTCGACTGGCTGGAGTTCATGAAGAAGTACTACGCTGGCGGCGACATGAAGGATGCCAACAACGTGTACGGCTACACCGTCAGCCAGACCGTGGTCGAGGTGCTCAAGAAGTGCGGCGACACCCTCACCCGCGAGAACATCATGAAGCAGGCGGCCAGCCTCGATCTGACGCTGCCCATGCTGCTGCCCGGCATCAACATCAAGACCTCGCCCACCGACTTCTTCCCGATCGAGCGCCAGCAGCTCGTCAAGTGGGACGGCAAGAAGTGGGCGAGCTTCGGCAAGGTCTACGGACCCTGAGCCTGCCCGGGCCGGCTGCCTGCCGGTCCGACTTCCCGCCCTCGCGGCGCGGCCCTGGCCGCGCCTCCTGCGCCGCAGCACGGAATCCCGTGATGCGGCGTTTTCACATGCCGCATCGCCATGACCGGACTCGACGACCCGCAGGTGTTCATCCCCGAACTGTTCGCCAGCCATGCCCGCTATTTCCCCGACCGCCCGGCGGTGGTGGTGGGTGAAGTACGACGAACCTGGGGGGAGTTCGACCGCAACATCAGCCGCGTGGCCAATGCCCTGCTGGCCCGCGGCATCGGTCGTGGCGAACGGGTGGCGGTGCTGATGGGCAACCGTGCCGACACCCTGGAGGTGATCTTCGGCATCGTGCGGGCGGGGGCCTGTGCGGTGCCGCTCTCGGGCCTGCTGACCGGGGCGCAGCTCGCGGGCCTGATTTCCGACAGTCGAGCCTGCGCGGTGTTCGCCACTGCGGAGTTCCGCGAGCGGCTGCAGCCCGAGCGTGCGGTGCTGGGTGGCCTGGCGGCCGAGCGTTTCATCGCGGTGGGTGAGGCGGCGTCGGGCTGGGTGCCGCTCGAGGATTTCCTCGTGGGCGCGGCCGATACGCTGCCTGCGGTGCAGCACCAGATGACCGATCCCTTCAACATCATCTACAGCTCGGGCACCACCGGCCTGCCCAAGGGCATCGTGCAGACCCACCGGGCACGCCTGCACTGGGCCTTCTCGAACGCGATCGAGATGGGTTTCACCGACGCCGCACGCGCGCTGACCACCACCTCGCTCTACTCCAACGGCACCTGGCTGGTGATGCTGCCGGTACTGTTCGCGGGCGGTACGCTGGTGGCCATGCCGGCCTTCGATGCCGGGCGTTTCCTGTCGCTGGTGGCGCAGGAGCGGATCACCCACAGCTTCATGGTGCCCTCGCAGTACCAGATGGTGCTGGCCGAACCGGGGCTGGCGACGGCCGATGTGTCTTCGCTGCGCATGCTGCTGTGTGCCGGTTCCCCGCTGCGGCGGGAGACCAAGCGTGCGGTGATCGATCGCTTCGGCAACCTGCTGCACGAGATCTACGGTTTTTCCGAGGGCTTTGCCACCATGCTCAAGCCCACCCATCCCCCGGAGAAGTTCGACACCGTGGGCACGCCGGTGCTTGGCTTCGAGCTGCGGATCATCGATGAGCAGGGGCGCGAGCTGCCGCGTGGCGAGGTCGGCGAGATTGCCGGCTACGGCGCCGGCATGATGGCCGCGTATCACGATCGCCCCGAGCAGACCGAGGCCCTGATCTGGCGCGACGAGCGTGGCCGCACCTTCATCCGTTCAGGGGACATCGGGCGGCTGGATGCCGATGGGTTCCTGTCGATCGTCGATCGCAAGAAGGACATGATCATCTCCGGCGGCTTCAATGTCTTTCCGCGCGACATCGAGGAGATCCTCGCCACCCACCCGGCGGTGCTCGATGTGGCGGTGATCGGCGTGCCCCACGAGAAGTGGGGCGAGACGCCGCTGGCGCTGGTGATCCCGCGGACGGGCGAGGCGCCGCAGCCTGCCGAACTGCTCGCCTGGTCCAATGCCCGCCTGGCCAAGCATCAGCGCCTGAGCGCGGTGGAGCTGCGCGATGCCTTCCCCCGCAATGCCCTGGGCAAGGTGCTCAAGAAGGATCTGCGTGCGCCCTTCTGGGCGCAGGCGGGGCGCTCGCTGTAGCCGGCTGCCCGGCCGGCGCAAGGGCAGCGCAGCCAGTCGCGTTCTGCCGGCACGGCATGCCCATGCAGTAAGATCGGTCGGGAGAGCCGCTGCCCTTTCGATGGCGGCCCGCCGGAGGAGACTCATTCATGTCCGCACTCATGCGCTGGCCGCGGCTGCTCGCGGCGATCTGCCTCTGGGCGATCGCCGCCACCGCCACTGCCCAGACCGATACCTGGCCATCGCGCCCCATCCGCCTGGTGTCACCGTTCCCGCCTGGCGGCACCACCGACCTGCTCGCGAGGCTGTTCGCCCCACCGCTGTCGAAGGCGCTCGGGCAGCAGGTCATCGTCGAGAACCGCTCGGGGGGCGGCGGGTCGATCGGCACCGGCATGGTCGCCAAGTCGCCACCTGACGGCTATACCTTCGTGCTGGTCTTCGACACCCATGCCGTCAACCCCAGCCTGATCCCGAACCTGCCCTTCGACACCCGTGCCGACCTCGCACCGGTCATGCTGATTGCCACCGGACCCATGGTGATCACCGCGCACGCATCGCAGCCCTACCGCAGCTTCTCGGCGCTGGTGGCCGCAGCCCGCCAGAAGCCCGGGGTGATCACCTACGGCACCATCGGCACCGGCAGCCTCGCGCATCTGGCCATGACCCAGATGAACAGCCTGGGCAAGTTCAGCACCACCCACGTGCCCTACAAAGGGGGCGGCCCGCTCGCCCAGGATGCGGTCGCCGGCCATGTGCCGATTGCCATTGCCACCAGTGCGCTGCTCTCGCCGCACATCCGCAGCGGCGCCCTGGTGCCGCTGGCCGTCACCAGCGCCAGTCGTGATCCGGCCCTGCCCGATGTGCCCACCGTGGCCGAGCAGGGACTGGCCGGCTTCGAGGCACTGGCCTGGTGGGGCCTGCTGGCGCCGGCGAAGACGCCTCCGGCGATCATCCAGCGCATGAATGCCGAGGTGGGCAAGCTGCTGCGCGAGCCGCAGATCCGCGACCGACTCGTGTCCCAGGGCATGAGCATCGTGGCCTCCTCACCTGAGGAACTCAACCGATTCCTCTTTCCGCAGATGAACCGCTGGGCCGAGGTGGTCAAGGAATATGGCATCCGCGCCGGGGACTGATCGCGCCGGCCCGAAGGTGCGCGCAAGCACGGGCGCTGCGGCCGCGGGCGGGCGGGCGGTGGATCCCGCCGGCGTGCGGCCTGCCCCCGTCGGACGCGCGGCGGCCCGTCCGGCCGGCTTCTACCGTCCCGATCGCTATTCGGCCGACGAGAGCGTGGGTTACCTGATGCGCCGCGTGCTCAACGGCATGGCCCAGGCCACCGAGTTGCGTCTCGAGCCGCACGGCCTGACCAACGCCCAGTGGATGCCGCTCTTCAAGCTGCGCCTGGGCGCGGCCCAGACGGTGGCCGAGCTTGCCCGCGAGTGCCAGGCTGATGCCGGGGCCATGACCCGCATGCTCGACCGGCTCGAAGCCAAGGGGCTTTGCCGGCGCGTGCGCTCCACCGCCGATCGCCGCGTGGTCAACATCGAGCTCACCCCTGATGGCGAAAAGGCTGCCGACAAGGTGCCGCCTGCGATCGCCGATGTGCTCAATGGCTACCTCGCAGGTTTCACTCGCGAGGAGTGGGAAGTGCTGAAAAGCCTCCTGCGGCGCATGCTTGGCAACGCCGACACGGCGCGCGCGTTGCGCTGATGCCTGCCTTCCCGCCGCCGAGCGCGGCAAATTAATTGCCTATGCAAATAAAGCTTGAACAAGTTTCATCCTCCGGACCGCGGCGCGCGTGTCGGTGGGGGAGGGCGGGGAGGGCGGCGCTGGCCGTGCTGACCATGGCCGCGGGCCTCGCGGGTTGCGCTGCGCCGGGCAAGTCACCGGCGCCGGCGAAGCTGATCGAGCCGCAGGCTGCGGGCATCGATGCTGCCGTGCAGGCCGAGGCGGTGCCGGCGGGCTGGTGGCGCGAGCTCGGCGACGATGGCCTCAGTGCGCTGGTCGAATCGGCGCTGGCCGAGGCCCCCGGTCTCAGGATCATCCAGGCCCGACTGGCAGGTTCGCGCGCCCTGGTCGACGAGGCCGAGGCCGGCTTCGAGCCCTCGGCCGAACTCGGCGCCGACCTGAACCGGCAGCGCTATTCGGCCAACGGCCTGCTGCCGGCCACGGTGGCGGGCAAGGTGCGCACCATTGCCAACCTGCAGGCCGGCATGAGCTGGGAGATCGACTTCTTCGGCCGTCACCGCTCGGCGCTCGAGGCTGCGCTCGGCCGCGAGCGGGCCATGCAGGCCGAGGCACAGGCCGCGCGAGCCCTGCTGGCGGTGCAGGTGGCACAGGCCTATCTGCAGCTCGCCCGGCTGGTGGAGCAGCGCAGCCTGATCGAGGAGTGGCTTGCCGCGCGCGAGGAACAGCAGGTCCTGAGCGCCGGACGCTTTCGCGCCGGCCTCGACGATGCGGCCGGCCTGCGCGCCGCCGAGCTCGCGGTGGCTGAACTGCGGCGCCAGCGCGCACTCACCGACGAGTCGATCGGAGCGGCGCGCCGCGTGCTCGCCCATCTCAGCGCGCAGCCACCGGCGGCGCTTGCCGGCCTGTCGCCGCGCCTCGCCTTCGGCCCGCGGCTGGCCACGCCGCTCGATGTGCCCGCCGACCTCATCGGCCGGCGCGCCGACCTGTCGGCAGCCCGCTGGCGGGTGGAGGCCTCGGTGCGCGATGTCGAATCGGCCCGTGCCCGCTTCTATCCGAACATCAACCTCGGCGCGCTGATCGGCCTGAACAGCATCGGGCTCGACCGGCTGTTCGAAGGCAGCAGCTGGCAGGCGGGCGCGGCCCCGGCCATCCGGCTGCCGATCTTCGAGGCGGGCCGGCTGCGGGCCGCGCTGCGCGCTCGTCAGGCCGAGCTCGACCTCGCCGTGGAGTCGTACAACCAGGTGCTGCTCGACGCGGTGCGC
>NZ_CEXFHW010000081.1:0-16662 GCF_982640115.1 Quisquiliibacterium sp.
CGGTAGTTGCGCGTGCCCAGCGGCCCTTCGGCCGCCTCGAGCCCGACCGCAAAGCGCTGATCGCTGGTCTCCTGAAGCCTGAACGCCAGCCGGATCCAGTGCGCATCGCCCAGTGGCTGCTCGAACTTGCGGCCCAGCCCGAGCACCAGCGACTCCTCACCCGGTGCGCCCTCGGCACGGCAGAACTTCACATTCAGGTGAAGGATGAGCAGCTCACACCAGGCCGACGCGCGCCGCAGCGCCTGCCGTACCTCGGTGTAACGGGTGGGGCTCAGGGCATGGATGTCGCCGCGCAGGGTGTCGCCCTCCTCGCGCGAGGCGAGCCAGAGCGCCCTATCCCCCAGCTTGATGGCGCCGCCTGCCCGTGCGGCCGCCAGGCCGGCCTGAAGCTCGGCCACCGCGGCGGCGGAGGCGGCCTGAGCCGCCGCGGATCGGGAGGAGCTGGAAGGCATCTCGGTCTGACTCAGGACGGGCGCCGACGCGAGCAGGCAGGCAGCCGCCGCGACAGCGGCTCTCATCATGCCCCAGGCGTCAACGCGGCGCATCGGCGTTCAGCGGGCCACCCAGCCGCCGTCCACGGCGAGCGCCTGCCCGGTAGCATAGCTCGCGCCAGCCCCGCACAGCCAGAGCACCGCGCTCGCGATCTCCTCGGGCAGACCGATGCGGCCCATGGGCGCGCCGCGCAGCAGCTCGGCACGCGCCGCCGTGTCGGTGCCGACGAAACGCTCGATCATCGCGGTCTGGATCACCCCCGGGCAGATGGCATTCACCCGCACCCCGCGGTCGGCGTACTCCAGCGCGGCTGCCCGGGTCAGGCCGATCACGCCATGCTTGCTCGCCACATAGGCCGGGATGCCGTTGAAGCCCACCAGACCGGCAATCGAGGCGCAATTGACGATCGCGCCACCGCCCGCGGCCAGCATGGCCGGCAGCTCGTGCTTCATGCACAGCCAGACCCCGCGCAGGTTCACGGCCATCACCCGTTCCCAGTTGGCCAGTGCGCAATGGGCGGTGTCGGCCTGCTCGCCTTCGATGCCGGCATTGTTGAACGCGAGGTGCAGCGCGCCGAACTCGCGCACCGCGCAACGCACCGCCGCGGCGATCGCCGCCTCATCGGTCACATCGCAGGCGGTGAACAGCGCCTGCCCACCGGCTGAACGGATGGATGCGGCCAGTGCGAGGCCGGGCGCCTCCTGAACATCCGCCAGCACCACCGCCGCCCCCGCGGCAGCAAAGGCGCGCGCGCTGGCCGCCCCGATGCCGCTGGCGGCGCCGGTGATCAGGACGGTGCGATCGGTGAACGGCTTGACGGTCATGGCGCCTCCGGGCAGAAAGACCCGAGGCTAGCCGGCGGCGCTTGGCCGGCGTCAGCGCAGGCTCAGCGGGCACGGCAATTCAGCCCGCCAGCGCCGAGAGCAGCGCCGCGTTGTAGGCCTGCGGGCGTTCGTAGGGCGCCCAGTGCCCCGCACCCGGGATCATCCGCAGCGACACGAACCCCGGCGCAAGCGCCAGCGCCCCCGGCAGCTGATCCTGCACCCCGCGGTGCAGGACATCGTCCTCGCCCCAGATCCCGTACACAGGACAGCGCAAGGAAGGCAGCGTCTCCTTCATGATCTCGGTGCGCGAGATGCGTCTGCGCTTCATGCGGTCACGCTGCAGGTTGGCGGTGTGCAGGGCCACCGCCAGCGGATCGATCGCATCCGGATCAGAGAGCATCAGGATGCGCAGGTTCTCGCGCATCGCTGCCTCGAGCTCGGGGCCGGGGGGCAGGTGAGCCCAGGGCTGCAGATCGATGGGATGGGCCGAGCGAACGCCGAGGGCTGGCGCGCCAGTGAACACCAGGCGCCGCACGCGCTGCGGAAACTGCGCCGCGATGAACGCGCCCACCATGGTGCCGAAGGAGAAACCGGCGATGTCCACCGGCCGCTCGCCAAGCAGTTCGGCGAGCGCCCGCTCCATGGGCACCGGCAGCGCGTCGGCATCGCGCCCCACCGAGGCCGACTCGCCGAAGCCGGGCAGATCGGGCACCCACACCTGGCGGCCGGCCGCGGCCAGCGGGCCGATGTTGCGCACCCAGTGGGTCCAGCTGCCCGAGCCGCCGTGAAACAGCACCAGCGGATCGCCCTCGCCCCAGCATCGCCAGGCCATCGGGCCGGCGGGCGCCTCGATCACATGACGGCGGGCGGCGGCGTCGAGCGTGTGGACCTGATCAAGGTGGTGGATGTCAGCGGGCAGCGGCGAGCGGTTCGGCATGGGCGTGATGATAGCGGCCGGCCTCGACGGACCCGGGCCCCGCCGCGCCGTGGCGCAGCAGCGCGCCCGAGTGGCGCCCGGTCTGCTGATCGTCCTGGATGGTGACCTCGCCATTGACCAGCACCCAGCGATAGCCGCGAGCCCGCTGGATCCGCCGCCATTCACCGCCGGGCAGATCGTGCACGATCTCCTGGGGGAGCACGCTCAGCCGCTCGTAGTCGTAGATCACCAGATCGGCGGGTGCGCCCTCGCGCAGCACGCCGCGGTCGCGGAAGCCGGCCACCTGCGCCGGCAGCGCCGACAGTCGCCAGTGGGCCTCCTCGAGCGAGATCATGCCGTGCTCGCGGACGATCTTGCACAGGGTCTCGGTCGGATAGCGGCCCGCGGTGAGGAAGCGGGTATGGGCACCGCCGTCGGACACCCCGAACAGCACATAGGGATCGTCGACGATCTCCCGGAGATAGTCGATGCGGCCGTTGGGCGGGGCCGCGAAGAACTCGGTGCGCAGATCTTCCTCGATCGCCATGTCGAGCATGACGTCCACCGGGTGCCGGCCGGTCTGCTCGGCCACGAGTTCCAGGGTGTGGTCGAGCCAGCGCCGGTTCTTCTCGAGCACCGGCCCGCAGATCACGATGCCCGGCAGCGGGCCGGTGGCGGTGCGCGGCATCTGGTCGCGCAGCGCCTGCCGGCGCGCCGGATCGGCGAGCTTGGCCTTGCGCTCGGCGACGGTGCCGGTGGTGGCCTCGCGCCAGGCCGGCGAATCATCGAAGAGGTTCCACTCCTCGAGGGTGAAGGTGAAGCCGGCGTCGGTGGTCAGGCCCTGTCCCACCACGCGGATGCCTCGCTCGCGGCAACGCTGCAGCCAGCCGAGCACCCGACGGTGGATCTCGGGCCGGTGATCGAAGGCCTGCACCACATTCATGATCATCGGCCGGCCGCTGAGCTCGGCCATTTCCTCGTAGAAGGCCTGATCGCGCTGGTTGTCGCCGGAGATCATGAGCATCTGCATGAAGCCGTCGTTGCGCTCGCGCAGCACCCGCGCGAGCTCGCGACAGGTGTCGTCGTGCATCACATCGGTGGGCATGGGCGTGCCGTCGAAGTCTCGCTGCACCGAGGCTGGTCCGTCGGGCATCATGCGCTGCGCCGACCAGCCGCAGCCGCCGGCGTCCATGGCCTCGTGCAGCAGGCGACGCAGCTCGGCGTGCTCGGCATCGGTGGGCCGACGGCCGGCCTTCGCGTCGGCCTGCCCGAGCACCCAGGTGAGCAGCGGGCCCACCGGCACATAGGGCAGGATGTTCACCGCCTTGGGCGCGCGCTCGACGCTGTCGAGGAACTCGGGGAAGCTCACCCAGTCCCAGGGCAGACCGGCGGCCATCGAGGCGAGCGGGATCGCCTCGACCCGGGTCATGGCCTGCATCGCGCGCTCGCGCTCGGCCGGTCTTACCGGCGCGAAGCCGAAGCCGCAGTTGCCGATCACCACCGACGTGATGCCGTGCCAGCTCGACAGCGTGCAGTAGGGATCCCAGAAGAGCTGGGCGTCGTAGTGGGTGTGCAGGTCGATGAAGCCGGGGGCCACGATCAGCCCGGTGGCGTCGATGACCTCATCCGCGTCGGCCGGGTCGATGCGGCCGATGGTCTGGATGCGGCTGTCGCGGATGCCGATGTCGCCACGAAAGCGCGGCGTGCGGGTGCCGTCGATGATCATGCCGCCGCGGATCACGCGCTGATAACGGGCCATCACTGCCTCTGCGGGTAGGGGAAGACGCTGACGCTCACATGGGGCTGGAGCGCTGTCAAGGCGAGCGATTCAGCCCCCGATCACCGAACGCGCGCGCAGGTCCGAGATCCGGGCCTCGTCGTAGCCGGCCTCGCGCAGCAACTCGGCGCCGTGCGCGCCGAGCGCCGGCGCACTGCGCGGGCCGGCCTTGGCCACGCCAGCGATCATGAAGGGACTCGACACGGTCAGCCCGGGCGCATCGGCAAAAGGCACCAGCGCCCCGGCCGCCCGCATCTGCGCATCCGCGGGGATGTCATCGAGGGTGCCGACCGCGCCGAAGGTGACGCCGGCCGCATCCAGGCGCACCCGCCACTCGGCGAGATCGCGTGTGGCAAAGCAGGCATCGAGCAGGGCGACCAGCGCCTCGCTGTGGGTGCGGCGCAGATCAGGAGAGGCAAAGCGCGGATCGGTGGCCAGTTCCGGGCATGCCAGTGCCTGGGTGAGCGGCCCGAACTGCCGGGCTTCGTTGAGCATCACGAGATTCAGCCAGCGGCCGTCCCGGCAGCGATAGAGGTTGGTCATTGGCGCCGGCGAGCGCTCGCGCGGCTGGCGCGGCGGCACCGGCGCATCCAAGAGGCGGGCCTGCACCAGGCAGCCATTGGCCCAGAGGCCATTGGCCAGCAGCGAGGTGCTCACCAGCGAGCCCTCGCCGGTCTGCGCGCGGCGATAGAGCGCGGTGGCGATCCCGGCGAACAGGGTCATGGCGCTGGGGTGGTCGCCCATGCCGGCCACCGAGCGGGCCGGCGTGGCATCGTGCGCGGTCTTGGTCAGGTCCATCAGGCCCGAGCGAGCCCAGTAGGCGGTCGAATCGAAGCCGGTGCGCCCGGCTTCCTCGCCGGTTTCGCCATAGGCGGTCATCGAGCCGTAGACGAGGCGCGGATTGAGCGCCGACAGGCAGGCATGGTCGATGCGCAGGCGGGCGCGTGCCGCCAGCGGCAGATTGGTGATGAACACATCGGCGTGGCGCACCAGGTCGTGCATCACCGCCACCCCGTCGGGATGCTTGAGGTCGAGCACCAGGCTGCGCTTGTTGCGCGAGTCGAGTTCCCAGCCGTAGTTGCGGCCGTCGGGACCGAAGCCGGTGGGCACGAAGAGCTCGCGATACGGGTCGCCCTCGGGCGGCTCGATCTTGATCACATCGGCGCCGAAGTCCGACAGGATGGTGGCCGCCGCCGGCGCGGCGATGAAGCTGGCGCAGTCGATGACCCGCAGGCCGGTGAAGGGCCCCGCGCTGCTGCCTGACGGTCCGCCGGCGGCGGCCGGCGCATCCCTGTTCTCGCTCATCATCCACCCCCGCACCTGAATGAGCCGATCCTCGCCCGGGGCCGGTGCACGGGTCAAACCCGTCGGGCCGGCTTTCGACAAACCTGTGGCGCACGCTTTCGATCCTTGACGCGGCGCGCGGCCGCGGGCTCCAATCCGGTCGATGCCGACCTCTCCCGCCGCCCCCAAGGACATTCCTTCGGTTGATCGCCTGCTGCGCAGACCCGAACTCGCCGACCTGCTCGCGCAGCACGGGCATCAGCTGCTGGCGGCACAGGCCCGCCGCCTGCTCGAGGACTGCCGACAGCGGGCGCTGCGCGGCGACCTCGACCGGGCCGACCTCAGCCCCGCCGTGCTCGCGGCGGCCCTCACCGAGGCGGTGACGCAGCGACTGGCTTCCCGCCTGCGGCGGGTGTTCAACCTGACCGGTACGGTGATCCACACCAACCTCGGGCGCGCCCTGCTCGCCGACGCGGCGCTCGAGCCCCTGCTCGAACTGATGAGCGCACCCAACAACCTGGAGTATCGGCTGGCCGATGGCGGGCGCGGCGATCGCGACGAGCTGGTCGAGTCCCTCCTGTGCGAGCTCACGGGCGCGCAGGCCGCCACCGTGGTCAACAACAACGCCGCGGCGGTGCTGCTGACCATTGCCGCGCTGGCCCGCGGGGCCGAGGTGATCGTCTCGCGCGGCGAACTGGTCGAGATCGGCGGCGCCTTCCGCATGCCCGATGTGATGGCCAGCGCCGGCGCCACCCTGGTCGAGGTGGGCACCACCAATCGCACCCATCCGCACGACTACCAGCGCGCGATCAGCCCGCGCACGGCGCTGATCATGAAGGTTCACACCAGCAACTATGCGGTGCAGGGTTTCGCCTCGGCCGTGGATGAGGCACCGCTTGCCGGCATCGCCCACGCTGCCGGCCTGCCCCTGGCCAGCGATCTCGGCAGCGGCTCGCTGGTCGACCTGGCGCAATGGGGCCTGCCGCGCGAACCCCTGCCTCAGGAGAAGATCGCGGCCGGCTGTGATGTCGTGAGCTTCAGCGGCGACAAGCTGCTCGGCGGCCCGCAGGCCGGCCTGATCGTGGGCTCACGCGAGGCCATCGAGCGCATCCGCCGCTTTCCGATGAAACGGGCACTGCGCATGAGCAAGCTGCCGCTGGCCGTGCTCGAGGCCACGCTGCGCCTGTACCTGCGGCCCGAGCGCCTGACCCGGGACCTGCCGACGCTGCGCCTGCTCACCCGCCCCGCCGCCGACATCCACGCCCAGGCCGAACGGCTGCTGGTGTCGGTGGCCGCCTCGCTTGCACCACGCTATCGGGTGAGGGTGATGCCGATGCTCGGGCAGATCGGCTCGGGCTCGCTGCCGGTTGATCGGCTGCCCTCGGCCGGTCTGGCGATCGAGCCAGTGGGGCGCCAGGGCGTGGGCCGCGCGCTGGATGCGCTCTCGGCCGCGCTTCGGGATCTGCCCCGTCCGGTGATCTCGCGCATCGCCGAGGACCGCCTGCTGCTCGACCTGCGCTGCCTCGATGGCGGCACCGAGGAGACGCAGTTCCTGGCACAGTTGCCGGCGCTCGCCGAGCGCCTGGCCTGAGCCGGAAACCGCCCCGACCTCAGGCGAGGTGCGAGGGGCGATCGCAGGGCACCGTGCCCATCTCGCCGGGCACGCTCACCTCGAGGAGCTCGAATTCCTCGGAGGTGGCGGTCTCGTTGTGACGCAGGCCGCCCGGAATGAGCAGGGATTCGCCGGCCTGCAGCCGGATGCGCCGGCCGTCTTCGAATTCGAGGTCGACCCAGCCCTTGAGCGCGTAGACGAACTGCGCCTCGCAGACATGGTAGTGCCAGCCGGTGGGCTCGGACATGCCGCGACTGGCCGACATCAGCTGGGCACGCATGCGGCCACCGGTGGCCTTGGCGACCATCAGGTCCTGGTAGCGGAAGAACTCGCGCCGCCCCTTGACCACCGGCGCGGTCTCGGGTGTGGCGTGGGCGAGGGTTCCGGTGACGGTCACGGGCTTGCTCATGGCTGATTCCTGACGGATTGACGGGAAGAAGGGGCTGGCGGATTGCCGTGCGGCCTGAGCGCGATGATGCCGTGCAGCCCGGGACTACGGCCAGCCGGGATCATCGGCGAGGCGCATGCAGAGCGATGCGGCCAGCTCGAAATCCAGCCGATCGATCGCCTTCTCGAGTTCGGTCAACAGCGCCGGCCGGGGGCGCCCCGCCGACAGCGCATGCAGCTCCTCGAGCACATCGACCGCCCGCATGTCGGAGCGGCGCAGCAGGGCCAGCAGACGCTCCAGCACGGGTTTCAGGTCATCGGCCGACAGGGGCTGCGGGTCGGCAGGAGACACCGGTTGCGCAGTGCCACCCGGCTCGAGCAACGCGGCGGTCAAGGAGGGGCCATGCTGCGCCAGTTGCGCACCGGCGTCCCGGATGGCCACCAGCAGATCGCTGAGCACCGCTCGCGGCGCGTTCGCCTCGCAGGCCTGCTCGCCGGCCTCGGCGAGTTCGCTCAGCGCCCGTGCACCGACATTCGCACCCACCCCCTTGAGGCTGTGAAAGGCCGCCCCGGCCTGACCGAGGCTGCCCTGGTCCAGGGCCTCCTCGATGTGCGCGATCGCCGCCGGCAACTCGGCCAGGAAGCCGCGCAACATGCGGCCATAGACGCCGACCTGACCGCTGAAACGGTGGATTGCGGTGGCGACATCGAGGCCGGCCGAACGGGCGAGCTCGCTCACGACGCCGGGCATGCCGAGCGCTGCCGCGGCGCCTTGCGGGACCCGTGCTCCACGCCCGCACAGCCGGACGATCACGGCGCAGAGCTCGCGCAGGACGAAGGGCTTGCCGACATGGGCATTCATGCCGGCGACCTCGCTGGCCAGGCGATCCTCGGCGCTCACATTGGCGGTCATGGCGATGATCGGCAGGCTCCGCAGGTGCGCGATCTCGCGAATGCGGCGTGCCGCGGCATGGCCGTCCATCACCGGCATGCGGATGTCCATGAGCACCGCATCGAAGGGCGGATCGGCGCGCAGCACCGCAGCCACCCCTTCCTGCCCGTCGTGCGCCAGCGACACCAGCGCGCCCTCCGCCTCGAGCAGTTCCTGGGCCACCTGACGGTTGTTGGCATTGTCCTCGACCACCAGCAGGCGCAGTCCAGCCAGTGGCAGGTCGCTGGGACGGGGCATCAGCCGTCGCCCGGCATCCAGACCCGTGCCCTGGCGCGCATCCTGGAGGGCGTCGCGCAGCATCGAGGCGATGACCGGCTTGACCAGGAAGCCATCGCAGGCAGCGCGCAGCCCCGCCTCGTCGAGCACGCGGCCGTCGGCATCATGGGACGAGACCAGCAGCACGATCGGGGGGGCGTCCTCGCCCAGCGCGGTGCGCAGATCGACCGCTGCCGGGTGCGTGCCGCTGCTTGCCAGCCCCGCATCCATGAAGACGATGTTCACCGGCGTGCCCGCCGCGAACGAGGCCTGCGCGAGCGCGACGGCCCGTATCGGATCGGCCGCCGCCAGCGCCGTCCACCCGAGCGATTCGGCCATGCGGACCATCGCGGCGCGGGCACCGTCATGGTCTTCGATGATCATCGCCTGCAGGGCCGCGCGTGTCCCCGGTTCGGGGTCGAAGCCGCGACCCTGCGCCGTCTCGGCCATGTCCAGAGGCAGGCGGATCGCGAAGTCGAAGCGGCTGCCCTTGCCCGGCGCACTGCTGAGCCCGATGGCGCCCCCCATCAAGCCGACCAGACGCTGGCTGATCGCCAGCCCCAGACCGGTGCCGCCGAACCGGCGCGCGATGCTGGCATCGGCCTGGGCGAAGCCCTCGAAGAGGCTGGCCTGGCGTTCAGGGGCGATGCCGATCCCGGTGTCGCGCACCTCGAAGGCAAGCCGGGCATCGGTGGCAGTCTGCTCGAGAAGACGAACCGACAGCACGACCTCCCCGGCGGGCGTGAACTTGAGGGCGTTGCCGACCAGGTTGAGCAGCACCTGTTGCAGGCGCAGCGTGTCACCGCGCAGATGCGGCGGCACCGCGGGATCGATGTCGAAGATCAGCTCGAGCGGATCGCCATCCTGAGTGCTTGCCAGGATGACCGACAGATTGCGCAGCAGCTGGTCCAGATCGAGCGGCCCGATGTCGAGCTCCAGCCGGTCGGCCTCGATCTTGGAAAAATCGAGGATGTCGTTGATGAGCAGCAGCAGCGAGCGGGCAGCCCCCTTGGACTTCGCGACATAGTCGGACTGGCGTCGGGTGAGTGGCGTGGCCTGCAGCAGCTTGAGCATGCCCAGCACGGCGTTGAGCGGGGTGCGGATCTCGTGGCTGACACTGGCAAAGAAGCGGCTCTTGGCGCTGGCGGCGCTGCGGGCGGCGGCCAGGGCATGGGCAAGGTCGGCCTCGATGCGCTTGCCCTCGGTGATGTCGTCGTAGATGCCAAGGACGCCGACGATCTCGCCCTGCGCATTGCGCAGCGCCACCCGGGAGTGCCGTTCCCAGGCGACGCGCCCGTCGGCACCGGTACGCCGCGACTCGTAGCCCAGGCGCGCGATGCCCGAGTCGAAGACCTCGCGGTCGGTGCCCGGTTCGGGAACGGGGCAACCGGATGCCTTCAGGGTGTCGTCGTCGAGGCCGACCACCTCGGCGGGGCTGGACAGGCCCAGGTCATGCGCGAAGGCCGGGTTGCAGCCCAGGTAGCGAAGATCAGCGCCCTTCCAGAAAACCCGGATCGGCGCGGTGTCGATGATCCGCTGCAGCAGCGATACCGAGGCATCGAGCTCGTCCGAGAGCGCGCTCAGCGCGGACTGGATCGCGCCCCACTCATCGGCGCGCGGCGGCAGCGCCGGCGCGCTGCGGTCGCCACTGCGGATTGCCGAGACCTGGGCCAGGACCTGGTCGAGCGGCCGGCGGATGTTGCTGCGGATCAGCCAGCCCGCAAGCCCCAGGGCGAGCACGGCCACCACCAGGATCGCCACCAGCATCTGCTCGCGCGCCTCCTGGATGAGGCCGCGCAGCTCGCCGGCCAGCGCGTCGGCGCGCTGCGTGGCCGAATCGTCGAGCGCGCCGATCTCGCGCAGCAGGCCATCGCGCATGGCCTGGCTGCCCGACTGCAGTTCGTCGAAGCGCCCCAGCGCGCCATCGAGCGCCACCACCCTGCCGCGGTATTCGCGAATGGCTGCCCGCACCTCCTCGCGCTGCCGCTGCATGGCCGGCACCGAGTCGACCAGCGATTGCAGCCGCAGGCCGACCTCATCGAGCAGCGCCACCGCCGAAGGGTCACGGGCACCCGCGCCACCGACCAGCAGTTGCAGCCCGGCCACCCGCCGACCGACCACCAGCACCGTCTCGCGACTGCCTGCGACCTGGGCCATCAGCTGTTCGAGGTGGTCGATCGGCCTGCCAAGCAGGGTCTGCTCGACGATCTGGCGGGCGCCGAGGTTCTCCAGAGCCAGCAGCCCGGCCAGCACCCGGCGATCGAGGGCGATGCTCTCGCGCAGGGTGGCGCTGAGCTGACGGCACTGCACGATCAGTGCCGACGAGGTTTCGCCGAAATCGCGCAGCGCCCTGGACAGACGCGGATCGGTGGTCTCGCCCGTCAGACGCGCCAGCGGTACCGAGATCGCCGCCAGCAGTTCTTCCGGCGGCTGCTCGCTGCGGCAGGCAAGGCTGAGCAGGTTGATGCGGGAATGGATCGCCGCGAACTCGCGACTCAGTGCGGCATTGCCCGTCACGGCCGACACCTCGGCGACCGCACGGCGCCCGATCAGGTCTTCGATGCGCTCGACGCTGAAGAAGACCAGCGCCCCCACCAGCGTGAGCGCGGCAAGCACCAGCAGCACCAGCCCGACCAGCCTGGCGCCGATGCCTGCGAAGCGCTCCTTCATCCGGCGCGGCGGCAGCGCGGAAAGATCACCGACGGGTCAGGGCTGTTCCCGAACCAGGGTAACGCCGCGCAGGTCCATCGGACGCAGCGCCACGCCCCTGGCCTCGAGCGCCGTGACATTGATGATCCGCTGCCCGCGCACATTGCGGGCGACCGGAAGCTCGCCGAGCGGCTTGCCCCGCATCGCGTCCAGCAGCATTCGCGCGGAGGTGTCACCCTGCTCCTGACCCGTCTTGATCACCGCCGCCCAGGCGCCCTGCTCCACCTGGTAGCGGTTGCCGGCAAGGATGGGCCCCGCGAACTGGGCTCGCAGCAGCGTCATGACCTGGCGGTGATTGAGCGCGACGCCAGCCTCGTCGGTGATGCCTTCGAGACTGTCGACGAAGAGCGCATCGCAGCTTCGGCCAAGCCCCTGGGTCGCCTTGGCGAGTTCGGCGGTGGTGGCCACCAGGTGGAACGGCCCCGCGCGGACCGGATAGTCGGCCTTTTCGGACTCGACCTGGGCACGCAGCGCCAGCCCCGGGCCGACCCGGTTGGTCATGAAGCAGGCCGACTGCACGGAGGGCACCAGCTGCCGGATGAAGGCGAGCGACTCGCGCACATGGGCGCGCTCGAGCACCCCCGAGATGTGGGCATTCGGAAAGCCGTAGCGATCGGCCGGTGCGTTCACCCCGTTGAACATCACCGGCACGCTGGTGCGATCCTTCAGGAAGGGCACGACGAACATCGACTGGGCGTCATCGTCGGCGGTGATCACACCCTGCGGCTGAAGGCTGCGAAAGAGCTCCAGCGCCTCCTCGGCGCGGCGCGGGCCGCCCCTGGGGTCGACCTTGGTGTTCATGTGGAAGTAGGTGACCTCGGCCTGGCCGCGAAGCACCGCCTCGATGCCTTCGCGAATCTCCTTCACCCAGGGATTGTTCTCCTCGTAGCTCATCACCACGAGCACCTTGTAGGGCGCGGCGACAGCGGGCAGACCGAGCGTGCCAAGTCCGAGCAGGATCAGCAGGATGATTCGACGGACGGCGGCCACGGGGTTCTCCGGATGGGGTTGGCATCAGGCACGCCAGGGGCGCACGCCGGACGCGGCAGGCATGCATGAGCATACCCTCCGGATGGGAGATCCGGATACCGGACGGCGATGAGAGGGGGTTGGAGGCGGGGGTCGGAATCGAACCGGCGTAGACGGCTTTGCAGGCCGCTGCATGACCACTCTGCCACCCCGCCAGGGGCGCGCGGCGCGGTGAGCGCCGGCTGCATCAAACAAAAAGGGAAGCACGGGCTTCCCTTGGAGAATCTGGAGCGGGAAACGAGTCTCGAACTCGCGACCTCAACCTTGGCAAGGTTGCGCTCTACCAACTGAGCTATTCCCGCGGATGGCTCGGCTTTCACCGTGCACAGAAACGGAATTATAGCGTCGCCAGAAAGCCTGTCAAACCGGCTCGGCAGTCGGCATGCGCCCGCTCAGGCGGCATCGCGCAGATACGGCCAGGCGCGGCGCAGGTAGTAGCACATCGACCACACCGTGAGCACCGACGCCAGCACGATCAGCCAGCGCCCGATGAGGGCACAGTCAAGCCCGAACAGGGGCTCGTTGAAGAGCAGCATGGGGATGGCGACCAGCTGGGCGATGGTCTTGAACTTGCCGATGGAGTGCACCGCCACGCTCGCGCGCGCGCCGATCTGCGCCATCCACTCGCGCAGGGCCGAGATGGTGATCTCCCGGCCGATGATGATGACCGCCACCAGGGCGTCGACCCGATTGAGTTCGACCAGCATGACCAGGGCCGCGCACACCAGCAGCTTGTCGGCCACCGGATCGAGGAAGGCACCGAAAGCGGAGGTCTGCTGCCAGCGCCGGGCGAGCCAGCCATCGACCCAGTCGGTGATCGCGGCGGCCACGAACAGGACCGTGGCCACGAGGTTGCGGCTGTCCTGTGGCAGCGGCAGGTAGAACACCCCCACCAGCAGCGGGATGGCCAGCATGCGCAGCCAGGTGAGCAGGGTGGGCAGATTGGTGGGCATCAGGTTGCGGTCAGTGCAGGCGTCGGTAGATCTCTTCCGCCAGAGTCCGGGAAATGCCTTCCACCTGACAGAGGTCCTCGACGCTCGCCGCCATGATGCCACGCAGCCCGCCGAATCGAGCGAGCAGGCGCTGCCGCTTGCGCGGCCCCACGCCCGGGATCTCCTCGAGCGTGGAGGTGTTGCGGGCCCGCGCGCGCGCCGCCCGCATGCCGGTGATCGCGAAGCGATGGGCCTCGTCGCGGATCTGCGCGACCAGCATCAGCGCGGCCGATTCCCGACCGAGCGCAACCGGCTCGCGGCCATCGGCGAAGACCAGGGTCTCCAGGCCGACCCGCCGGCCTTCCCCCTTGGCCACGCCCACCAGACAGGAGGCGTCGAGGCCAAGTTCGTCGAACACCTGACGGGCGACACCGACCTGCCCCTTGCCGCCGTCGATCAGCACCACCTCGGGCATCGGCGCCGCCTCGCGCGCCCCCTCCCCCGCGGGGGCCCGGCCATACCGGCGCTGGAGAGCCTGGCGCATGGCGGCATAGTCATCGCCGCCCTCGATGCCGGTGATGCCGTAGCGCCGGTACTGCGCGCGGCGCATGTCGTGATCGGCGAACACCACACAGGAGGCCTGGGTGGCTTCGCCCATGGTGTGGCTGATGTCGAAGCACTCGATGCGCAGCGCGGAAAGATCGGAACCGTCGTCGAGTCCCAGCACGCGGGCAAGTTCCCGCGTGCGCTGCTTCTGCGAGCCCTCGTGCGCGAGAGCCCTCGCCATGGCCAGACCGGCGTTCTGGCGGGCCATGTCGAGCCACTGCTTGCGCGCGCCCTGGGGGCGGCTCACCCATTGCACCGGATGCCCGCCCTGCCCCGCCAGCCACTCGAGCAGCGCGCTGCCGGGCGAGTCCTCGTGACTGACGATCACCGGGGGCACGAAGGCATCGGCGTAGTGCTGGAGCGCGAAAGCCTCGAGCAGCTCGGCGGGATCGTCGGCCGCATCGGCATGCAGGGGGAAGTGCGCCTTGTCGCCAAGGTGACGCCCGCCCCGCACCATGGCGAGATTGACGCAGACCTTCCCGCCCTCGGCCGCGATCGCCAGGATGTCGACATCGATGTCGGTGCCGGTGTCCATCGACTGCTGGTGCAGCACCCGCGAGAGCGCACTCATGCGGTTGCGCAGCACCGCCGCCTCCTCGAAGCGCAGTTCGGCCGCCGCGGCGTGCATCTGGCGCTCCAGCGTCTGCATCACCTCGCGGTGGCCGCCTCGCAGGAATCGGGTGGCATCGTCGACATCGCGGGCGTAGTCCTCGCGGCTGACCAGGTCCACGCAGGGCGCGCTGCAGCGCCCGATCTGATGGAGCAGACAGGGTCGCGAGCGGTTGCTGAACACCGAGTCCTCGCAGGTGCGCAGCCGGAAGGCCTTCTGCAGCACCTGGATGCTCTCCTTGACCGCCCAGGCGCTCGGGTACGGGCCGAAGAAGCGGCTGCTGCGATCGAGCGCGCCCCGGTAGTACGCCACCCGCGGAAAACCGTGGCCGCTGATCTTCAGATAGGGATAGCTCTTGTCGTCGCGAAAAAGGATGTTGTAGCGCGGCTGAGCGGTCTTGATCAGATTGCTCTCGAGCAGCAGCGCTTCGGCCTCGGAACGGGTGACCGTGGTCTCGAGCGATGCCACCTGACTGACCATGTGCGCGATGCGCGGGCTGCTCGCGGTCTTCTGGAAGTACGACGAGACCCGCTTCTTCAGGTCTCGGGCCTTGCCCACATAGAGCAGTGCCCCGGCCGCATCGTGCATGCGGTACACGCCGGGCAGGTTGGGCAGCCCGGCCAGCACCGGGCGGGGATCGAAATCAGTGGCGCCCTCGCTCATGGTGCAGGCCGGCAACAGGTCGAGGCGAGGAAGCGCCGCCGCCTCAGCGGCGCACGATCGCGTCGAAGCGGGCCGCAAAGACGCCGGCACGGCGCCAGCGCAGGCCATCGAGCAGCTCGCCGGCGAGATCGGGCCGGTTGCAGACCAGAACCATGTCGCAGCCGGCCTGCAGCGCCGCATCGGCGCGCGCGACGATCCCGCCCACGCCGGTGGCCGCTTCCATGGTGAGGTCGTCGGAGAAGATCAGCCCGCCGAAGCCGAGACGACGGCGCAGGATGCCGCGCAGCCAGCGCGACGAGAAGCCCGCAGGCAGGGTGTCGACCGCCGGATAGACCACATGGGCCGGCATCACCGAAAGCAGGGTGTTGCCCAGCCACCGGTACGGCGCGGCATCGTCGGCGAGAATCTGCGCCAAGGGACGCTCGTCCACCGGCAGTTCATGGTGGGAGTCGGCATGGGCATAGCCGTGCCCCGGGAAGTGCTTGCCGCAGTTGCCCATGCCGCCCAGCAGCAGACCGTGCATCAGGCGGCCGGCCAGCAGGCTGACCACCCGCGGATCGCGGTGAAAGGCGCGGTCGCCGATCACGCCCGAGGGGCCGTGGTCTAGGTCGAGCACCGGCGTGAAGCTGAGGTCGACCCCCACCCGCCGTAGTTCCCGGCCGATGGTCTCCCCCTGCTGCGCGGCCTGCCGGCAGGCGTCCATCGGATCGACGTCCCAGCGCCGGCCGAGCTCGCGCATCGGCGCGATCGCGGTGAAGCCCTCGCGAAAGCGCTGCACCCGGCCGCCCTCATGGTCGACGCAGACCATCAGCGGCCCGGGGCGGGCCCGCCGGATCTCGGCGACGAGCTCGGTCACCTGGGCCACGCTGCTGAAATTGCGGGAGAACAGGATCACCCCGCCAACCATCGGGTGCGCGATGCGCTCGCGCTCACCGGGCTGCAAGGTGGTGCCGGCGACATCGATCACCACCGGTCCGGGCTTGAGGGTCATGCGGAGGTCTCCACGGCGGCGAAGGCGGGCAGCGAGGCGGTCGGCTCGGCCGCCTCGATGACCACGAAGGCGATGACATTGTCGCGCTCGTCGGAGAGCGAGACATGGGCGCGCAGCCCGCGCTGCGCGAGATAGGGTTCGAGTTCCTTGCGGGCCACCGCGATCGGCTGGCCACGGCGGTTGTTGAGCACCTGCAGCGACAGCAGGGTCATCGGCCCGCGCAGCCCCAGGCCAAGGGCCTTGGAGAAGGCCTCCTTGGCCGCGAAGCGCTTGGCGAGGTAGCGCGCGGCATAGCCCTCGCCATGGGCGCCACGGCCGCGTCGGCGGCGGAACTCGGCGAGTTCCTCCGGCCCGAGCACGCGCCGGGCGAAGCGCTCGTCGTAGCGCGCGAGAAGCTCGCGGATGCGCGCGACCTCGACGATGTCGGTGCCGATGCCGTAGATCATCCCGCCGCCTGCCCGGCCGCCGCCGCTTCGCGCATCAGGCGCTTCATGTCACGCACGGCCTCGCGCATGCCGATGAAGACCGAGCGCGACACGATCGCATGCCCGATGTGCAGTTCGCGCACCCCGGGCAGCGCGGCCACTGCCTGGACATTGTGGTAGTTCAGCGCATGGCCGGCG
>NZ_CEXFHW010000082.1:0-16297 GCF_982640115.1 Quisquiliibacterium sp.
TGGGGCGAGAGCCCCGGGGGCGGCGGCGCGGCGCGCGGCCGTGCGCGAGGTGCTAGCGACGCCAGCACCACCAGCGCCATGAGCGCCAGTGCTGACCGAGGGAGGAGACTCGCAGCGAAGGCATGATGGGCAAGCGCTGGATCGGGGAAGTGTGTGGGATGTGCGGCCGGCTAGACGGCAGGCACCGCCTCGATGAGACCGGCTGCCTGCTGGAGCGAATCGACTATAGCATCAACATCCAGCCCCTGCACCCCGGCGCCCTCGTTGTAGCCGTAGGGCACCACCAGCACGGCCATGCCGGCGGCGCGCGCGGCCTGGGCGTCATTCAGGGAATCGCCAATGGCCACGGTGAGCGCGGGGGGCGCCCCGAGGCGCGCGGCGGCATGCAGCAGGGGCCGCGGGTCGGGTTTCTTGTGCGGCAGGGCATCGCCGCCCTGCACGAAGGCGAACCACGGCGCCAGCCCGAGGCGGGCCAGCAGCGGCTCGGCGAAGGCCTGCGGCTTGTTGGTCACGCAGGCCAGGGCCAGACCGGCCTCCTGCATGGCCCGCAGGCCCTCGTGCACCCCGGGGTAGGCCCGGGCATGCAGGCCATTGGTGTCATGGTAGTGGCGCAGGAAGGCGCGCAGCGCCGGCTCGAAGAGCGCCGGGTCGGCGCGGCCGTCGGCGCGGCCGGTGAGCACCCGATGCACCAGCACCTCGGCGCCCTTGCCCACTGCGGCGGCCACCTGCACGGGATCAAGGACCGGCCGGCCGAGATCGGCGAGCATGCGGTTCACCGCCTCGGCGAGGTCGAGCGCGGTGTCGAGCAGGGTGCCGTCGAGATCGATGATCACCGCCCGGGCCGGAAAGCGACGGCCGGCGGCCGCAACGGAATTCACGCGCGCCCCGGGGCTCAGGCCGCGCGGGCCGCGTCGGCCGCGCCGCGCAGCCGGCCGACCACGCCGGCATAGCCGCCGCCGGGATCGGGCGCGCCGAACACCGCCGAGCCGGCGACGAAGGTGTCGGCGCCCGCGGCCGCCACCTGCGCGATGTTGTCGACCTTGATGCCGCCGTCGACCTCCAGCCAGATCTCCTGGCCGCCCTGCGCCCGCCAGGCGTCGATGCGCTCGCGCACGGCGCGGATCTTGGCCAGCGTGGAGGCGATGAAGGTCTGGCCGCCGTAGCCCGGGTTCACCGACATCAGCAGCACGATGTCGAGCTTGTCCATCACATGATCGAGCCAGCCCAGCGGGGTGGCCGGATTGAACACCAGGCCTGCCTTGCAGCCGTGATCGCGGATGAGCGCGAGGGTGCGATCGACATGATCGGAGCCCTCGGGATGAAAGGTGATGATGCCTGCCCCGGCCCTGGCGAAATCGGGGATCAGGCGATCCACCGGCCTCACCATGAGATGGACATCGATGGGAACCGTGGCATGCGGCCGGATGGCCTCGCACACCAGCGGCCCGACGGTGAGGTTGGGCACGAAGTGGTTGTCCATCACATCGAAGTGAATGAGGTCGGCCCCGGCGGCCTGGATGGCGCGCACCTCTTCGCCCAGACGGGCGAAGTCGGCCGAGAGCAGGCTGGGGGCGATTCGATGGGTGATGGGCATGGCGGCGGGATCCCTGGGGCCTGCTTGCGGATAGACTGGCATTCTAGCCACGCGGGCGATTGGGCCCGCGGCATCACCCCCGGATCGCTCATGCCCGACCGCCAGTACCGCCTCGAGGTGACGGTTCAGCCCCGTTACCTGCCCGATCAGTCAGACCCCTCCGCGGGCCAGTATGCCTTCGCCTATACGGTGCGCGTCACCAACGCGGGCACGGTGCCCACGCAACTGATCAGCCGGCACTGGGTGATCACCGACGGCAACGGCAAGGTGGTGGAGGTGAAGGGTCTGGGCGTGGTGGGCCACCAGCCGCTGCTGGCGCCCGGGCAGAGCTTCGAATACACCAGCGGCAGCCAGATCGCCACGCCGGCGGGCTCGATGCATGGGAGCTATTTCTGCGTGGCCGAGGATGGCGAGCGCTTCGAGGCGCCGATCCCGGCCTTCGCGCTGAGCATGCCGCGCACGCTGCATTGAAGGGCGCCGCGGCGTGAGGCGCCTCAACGCGGCCGGCGCCGCGGAGCGCCCTGCGCCGTCAGGCAGGCTCAGCGCTTGCCGCGCATGGTCCACCACACCAGGACCAGCACCAGCGCCAGAACACCGAAAGCCTCAAGGTAGATGACCCACATCCGCACACGCTCCAGAACGCCCGATTCTATCGTCCGGACCGATGCGGGCCGGCGGGCGGCACTGCGACTGGGCGGGTTGCTCACCGCGGGCGCGCTGGCCGGCTGCGCGCTGGCACCCGCAGCAGCGGCCGGACCCGACCTGAGCCTGGACCCGCTCGATGGCCTTGGGCAGGCCATCGACGCGCAATGCGCGCTGCCCCGGCCGCCCGGTGTCTGGCCGACCCTGTGCGCCCAGTGGCGTGAGGTGCGCAGTGCACCGGCTGCCTGGCTGCGCGAGCGCTTCGAGGCGCGGCCGCTGATCGGCCCTGACGGCGCCACGCGCGGCCTGATCACCGGCTACTTCGAGCCCGAACTCAGCGGCAGCCGCGAGCCCGACCGGCCGGGCCAGGTGCCACTGCTGCAGCGGCCGCCGCCGGGCAGCGCAGTGGCGCGGGCGAGCCGGGCGCAGATCGAGCAAGCCGCGACGCCACCGGCGCCAGTGCTGGTCTGGCTCGACGACCCGGTCGACGCCTACTTCCTGCAGGTGCAGGGCTCGGGGCGTGTACGGCTGCGCGATGGCGCGGTGATGCGGGTGGGGTTCGCCGGTGACAACGGGCATGCCTATCGCGCCATCGGACGCGACCTGATCGAGCGCGGCGAGATCGCCGCCGAGGACCTCAGCGCCGCGACGATCGCGGCCTGGCTGCGCGCCGATCCGGCCCGTGGTCGCGCGCTGATGCAGCGCAATCCGCGCTACGTGTTCTTTCGCGAGACCGTGCCGGCGCCGCGCGACGCCCTCGCCGGCCGCGACGGGCCCGCGGGCTCGCTGGGCGTGGCCCTCACACCGCTGCGCTCGGTGGCGGTCGACCCGCGTGCGGTGCCGCTGGGCTCGCTGCTGTGGCTGGAGGCGCAGGACCCGCGCGGCGGCGTGCTGCGCCGGGTGGTGGTGGCGCAGGACACCGGGGCGGCGATCATCGGCTCGCCGAGGGCTGACCTGTACTGGGGCACGGGGGCGGCGGCGGGCCAGGCCGCCGGCCTGATGAAGCACCCCGGCCGGCTGTGGCTGCTCAGCCCGCGGCCCTGAGGCTCAGCGCGGCTACGAGCGCGGCGTGTTTTCCTCGAGCAGCTTCTCGAGGCGCTCGCCCGGCACATAGCCCTGCTGCCGCTTGCCGTTGCCGAAGAACAGCGTGGGCGTGGCCGAGACCGAGAGCTTCTGGGCGAGCTCGCGGACCTTGGCGATCGGGTTGTCGCAGTTGCCGGCGTTCGCGGGCACCTTGCCGGAAAGCATGAGGTCGTTCCAGGCGGCCATGCGGTCGGGGGCGCACAGCGCCTTGCGGGCCTTGGTCTCGGAATCGGCCGCGAGGAAGGCCACCGGGAAGGTATAGATGGTGACATCCTTGAGCGCGAGCAGTTCCTTGCGCATGGTGCGGCAGTAGCCGCAGTTGGCATCCTCGAACACCGCCACCACGCGACGGCCGTTGCCGACCACCTGCTTGAGCGCCAGGTTCAGCGGCAGGTCGCGGAAGCTGATGGTCTGCAGCTCGTCGACCCGCTCGCGGGTGAGGTTGCGGCCGGCGCGCAGGTCGATCATGGCGCCATCGACGAAGGCGAACTGACCCTTCTCGTCGACATAGATGAGGTCGCTGCCCAGGCGGACCTCCCACATGCCGGGCATGGGCGTGCGGCGGACTTCATCGACCTTGTAGCGGCCCTTGAGCCAGGACTCGACCGCGGTGCGGACCGTGGCGGCCTCGCCTGAAGGGGGTGGCGGCGCGCCGGTGGGCGTGGGCGACTGGGCCAGGGCCGGGCCGGCTGCGAACAGCAGCGCGCAGGCAAGCCGACGGGCAAGACGCGGCAGACCGATGAACAGACTCATGGGCATTCCTGGAGAGCGGCTAGGACACCGCGTGGCGGATAAGGCGGCGGCGCAGCCAGGGCGTGCCGGCGACCAGGCGCCAGCCGGTTTCGCGCAAGGCGCGCAAGGGCTGCAGCGCGGCCGGCAGGGATGCGGCCGAACCGGCATCAAACAGGCGCTGCAGGCCATCGGTGGCGAAGGCCATGGCCAGCACCGGTTCCCGGCGGGCGCGCTCGTAGCGCCGCAGCAGCAGGTGGTCGCCGAGATCGCGGAAGGGCTCCCGGCCGGCGATCACCGAGAGCAGCTCGGTGACATCGCCAAAGCCCAGGTTCAGGCCCTGGCCGGCGAGCGGGTGCACCGCATGCGCGGCGTCGCCGAGCAGCAGCGCGCGCGGCACCACCATGCGCTCGGCGCGAATCAGGCGCAGCGGGAACGCCTGCGCCGGGCCGAGCGGGCACAACGCGCCGACCACACCCTGTGCAGCCTCGGCCACCCGCAGCGCGAAGCCTTCGCTGGAGAGCGAGAGCAGTTCATCGGCGAGCGGTTCGGGCGCCGACCACACGATGCTGCAGCGATCGCCCGGCAGGGGCAGCAGCGCCAGCACGCCATGATCGCCGAACCACTGCCAGGCCTGGTCAGCGTGGCCGCGCGCGCAGGCGAAGTTGGCGACCACCGCGCGCTGCGGATAGGCCCGCTCGCTCACCGGGATGCCGAGCATGGCGCGCACCGGCGAGCCGGCGCCGTCGGCCGCCACCAGCAGCCTGGCCCGCAGGCAGGTGCCGTCGTCGAGCTCGACCTCGGCCGCCTGGGGGCTGGTGCGGGCCTGCAGCACCTGCGCGGCGCGCAGCGTGAGGCCGGAGAACCCCACCGCCTGGTGCAGCGCTCGGGTGA
This sequence comes from Quisquiliibacterium sp., assembly GCF_982640115.1. Lineage (NCBI taxonomy): Bacteria > Pseudomonadati > Pseudomonadota > Betaproteobacteria > Burkholderiales > Burkholderiaceae > Quisquiliibacterium > Quisquiliibacterium sp. The sequence goes on from NZ_CEXFHW010000082.1 coordinate 4,943, forward strand.
GCTGCCGGCCCTCGAGCACCCAGGCAAGCGCCGGCACGCCGGCCTCGTGGGCGCTGAAGCCGAGCTCGGGCGCGTCGGGCCGGCTGTCGGGGAAGACGCGCATGCGCTGGATGGCGGCCATGCGGGAGGCGTCAAGCGCAGGCCAGACCCGCAGCCGCTCGAGCAGGGCGCGGCTGGCCGGCGAGAGGGCATAGATGCGGGGATCCCAGTCGGCCGGCTCGGGCGGGGGCTCGGGCCCCACGAGCGTGACCCGAAGACCGGCCTGGGCCAGACCGAGCGCGGCCGCGCAGCCATTGGCGCCGCGGCCCACCACGATGACATCCGAGACGGCAGGCGTGCCGCTGGCCGGGGCGTATTGCATGCGCTGATTATAGGCGTGGGGCACACTGGCAGCCGTCCCTGACCCGACGAGCGAGTGCCCGTTACGCCATGAGCCAACTCGACCGCCTCTCGCGCATCCAGTCGATGCTGCGCGCCCGTGGCCTGCTGACCCGCGCCGCGCTGCTCTCGGAGCTGGAGATCTCCTGGCCCACGCTCAAGCGCGACTTCGTCTTCCTGCGCGACCGGCTGAACATGCCGGTGGTGTTCGATCGCGAGGGCGGCGGCTACCGGTTGGGCGTGGCCGAGAACGGCCCCCAGTACGGGCTGCCGGGCCTGTGGTTCAACGCCCAGGAGATCATCGCCCTGCTCACCATGCACCGCCTGCTGCAGGAACTCGACACCGGCGGCCTGCTCGGCCCGCATGTGGCCCCGCTGATGGACCGGCTGCGCGGGCTGCTTGGCGCCTCGCAGGCCAGCGCCGACGAGGTGATCCGGCGGGTGAAGCTGATCCAGGCCCACAACCGGCCGGTGGCGCCGCGCTGGTTCGAGGTGATCGGCGGCGCGCTGGTGCAGCGCCAGCGGGTGGAGATCGACTACTTCACGCGCTCGCGCAACGAGCGCAGCCGCCGCGAGATCTCGCCGCAGCGGCTGGTCCACTACCGCAACGCCTGGTATGTGGAAGCGTGGTGCCACCAGAGCGGCGCGGTGCGGGTCTTCGCCATGGATGCGATCGAGAACGCCCGGCTGCTGGCCGTGCGGGCGCGGCAGGTGTCGGAGACGGCGCTCGACCAGGCGGTCGGCGAGGGCTATGGCATCTACCGCGGCAAGGCGAACCAGTGGGCGCGGCTGCGCTTCAGCCCGGACGCCGCGCGCTGGGTGCGCGCCGAGGTCTGGCATCCGCGACAGCAGAGCACCGACCTGCCCGATGGCGGGCTGGAACTGCGCGTGCCCTATGCCGCCACCCCCGAGCTCGAGCTCGACATCCTGCGCCACGGGGAACAGGTGGAGGTGCTGGGCCCGCCCGCCCTGCGCGAGCGCATCGCGCAGCGCCTGGCCCTGGCCGCCCGGGTTTACGCCGGGCCGGGCTCCTGAGCTATACTGCGGCCCTTCGCGCGGCGCCAAGCCGGGTCGCGCAGCGTCAGCACCCCAGGCCAAGTAGCTCAGTTGGTAGAGCAGCGGATTGAAAATCCGCGTGTCGATGGTTCGATTCCGCCCTTGGCCACCATCCTTCAACGCCCAGCCGTCAACGGATGGGCGTTCTTGTTTGCCGGCTCTGTATTGCATCGCCGGTGGAACTCACCGGGTGGCCCGGACCCGCGCACTTACGGGAACTGACCGAACAACTGCGGCCGAGACCTGAGCAGCGCTCGAAGATTCAGGTGCTCTTCGACAAGATGCGGCGGGAAGCTATGGCACTGGGCGAGCAGGATCACCTGGCGATGATGGAAGTGCTGGCTCCGGAGCAGGTCACCCAGTACAACCGGCCCCGGGGCTGCTGATCGCGGCATCGGCGGTTGCGAACAGCGGACGACACGGACCTCTGCTCGCTCACGACCGACGGGCAGCTACTATCGAGCCTCCGGGGCCGCGCGCGATGTCGGTGTCGGGCAAGCATCGACATCGACACCTGCGCGACTCAGCTTGCCGGCCCTGTGCCGGCTCTGGTCCGAATGCATCCACGACTCCTTGACAGCCCGGGCCCGGCGAAAATGGGCTGCCAGAGTGAATCGAGTCATCTCGCCTGCACCCGGCTGATGCCCCACGATGACGGCCAGCCCTGATCACCGGCCCCGGGTAGCGGCCCAGCGCTGCGAGTCGATGCGCGCCCGTCTGCTCGATGCCGGACTGGCGATCATCGTCGCGCGCGGCGTGGCCAGCACCTCGATCGACGAGATCATTTCCGCTGCCCAGGTGTCCCGGGGCAGCTTCTACAAGTACTTCGATTCGGTGGCCAGTCTGGCCAGCGAGCTGGCGCAGGATCTCGCCCACGAACTCGGCCACCTGCTCGATCCGCTCGTGATCGATCTGCCCGATCCGGCACTGCGCGTGGCCATCGGCACCCGGATGACGCTGCACTTCGCCAGGCAGCACCCGGTCATCGGCGGATTGATCGTCAAGTGCGGGTGGCCCGATGTCGACCAGTCACATCTGTTCTTCGACATCGTCCGGCGCGACATCGCCTCCGGGATCCGCCTGAAGCGGTTCGAGCCGATGCCGCTCGAGGTGGCGGTCAATATGGTCGCCGGGACGATCATCGGCGGCGTGCATTCGATGCTTGCCGGCGCCGCCCGGAGCTACCCGGAGCAGGCAACGCTGCGGCTGCTCCGGGGGCTGGGCCTGAACGCTGTCGAAGCCGGCATTCTGACCGCTGCCGGGCTTCCCAGGGCAGAGCTTCCTCAACAGGGGATTGTCGCGCGGGCGGCCGGGCGACCGGTCGCGCCAAAGGCGCGCTGAAACGGTCTTCCGGGGCCATCTAAATGCACATCTTGTCATGATGCCAATATGCAACTGTGATGTGCCGACCCAGGCAACCGCCTGATTCCCCGGAGATCGCACATGTTCCATCCGTTCCATGCCAGGGCCTGGATTGCGCTCGCGGCCATGGCCTTGTCGCCGCTGGTCATTGCCGCCGAACCGTCGCCCAAGCTGAACCCGGCGCGGGGACTTGAGATCGGCGCGCGCTATCAGGCCTGGCCCAGCCCTCACCAGGAAGGCGGCGAGGAGGCAGACACCCCGGCCCTGGTGCCCAGACAGTTCCGCTCCACCACCCCGTCCCTGAACCGCGACGAGCGCAAGTCGGCCGGACATGGCGTGCTTCGCTTCACCCGTGACCTAAGCCGCGCCTATGTCGATGTCCGTATCGCAGGCGTCGATCCTGCATCGATCACCATGTTCCACATCCACTGCGGCAAGCCCGGGATGCTGGGGCCGATCCTGGTGGACCTGGGGATCAAGCGCGATCTCAAGCAGGCCTTCGCCGGCAACCTGCTCACCGCAGAGATCCGCAACGACGAGCTGGTGGCCGTGCTCAAGCAAAGTCACGGCCCGATCGGCTCCATGACCGCAGGCTGCCCGATCCTGATCGGCAATCCGCTGGACCGCGTGAAGACCATCGCCGGCATGGCTGCGCTGGCGCGCGAAGGGGACCTGTACTTCAACCTGCACACCACCGGTCAGAACTATTTCGGCGACATACGCGGGCAACTGGAAGTGATGCGGGACTGAAGCAGGACCCGATAAGGGCATGACTGTCGGCTCATCCCTCTCACTCGCGTCTGCACCAATCGCCATGCGAAGACTTCTTGAACCCTCCGCGGTCATGCGCCAGGACAACGGCCGGACCCGTGCCTTCCTTTCGGTTGTCGCACTGACCGTCGCTGCCGCCATGTTCGTGGCGGCAGCGGGCTCCGGGAATCCGGAGACACTGGAGCCGCTGCCGGATTGGATCAACACCGGCGCGAACCTGATCTGCGTGGTCATCGGCGTTCTGGTGCTGCTGCCACGGACTCGTGCGGGCGCCAGCCTCGCCGCGGCCCTGAACATGGTGGCCTCGATGCTCACGAACTACCGGATCGACGGACAGTCGTATTTTCTGACGGCGCTGCCCTTCAATGCGGTCACGCTGATCCTCGCGGTCGACCTCATCTGGCATTAACGGGCCGACCTGGGCATGCCAGCGGGAAAGGCGAAGGCTGATCGCTGAGCGAACGGATGACTCTCGCGTCGGGCGGGGGGCCGATGAAACGGCTGCGGCTGGCGCCGCTCCCGGTCGGGCATGATGGACGGTCCGGATGCCTGCGGTGTCGTCCCGGCAGCAGGCCGCCCGGGCCGGCACCCTAGCGCCCTGCCCTCACACCAAGGAACCCGCCATGAAGCGCCCCCTCATCGTCATCCTGCTGAGCCTGGCAACGCCCTGGGCGCTCAGCGCCACGCTCAAGGGCGCCGTCTTTTCGCCGGAACCCGGTGTGATCTGCGACCGCAAGGCCCAGTTCTGCGCTGACGCGCAGGGCATCTCTCTGGGACTGACCCGCGCGCACCTCGGCCCCCAGGCCGAGGAGACCATGCTTGCCCGCATCAGGGAGGCCGGCGGCCCGGCCAACTACGACCTGACCTGGTTCGGCTTGAGCAACGGCGTCGACTGCAAGACCCGGGATAAGGTCTGCCACACCGGCAAGCACAGCGGCAAGGTCGACGCCGCACATACCCGGGCCCTGTTCGGGCAGTAACCCGCGGCCGCGGCCGTGCGCAAGGGCGCGTCCGTGACGACGCCCCGCAGGCCGCTCAGCGCCCCGAGCCAACCGACTCCTGTGCAAGCAGCTCGGCCACCCGCAGTTGCAGCTGCTGCGGCGACACATCGGCGGCGGCCAGTGCCGGCCCCACCCGCAGCCCGACCCGACTGAAGAACCCCCGGCGAAACGGCCGGACCATGGCCACGCCACCAGTCACGCGCGAGAAGAAGCTGCCCCAGAGATTGCTGAGCGCCATGGGTACCACCGGCACGGGATGGGCCTGCAGCAGCTTCATGACCCCGCCCTTGAAGGGCGCGAGGCGACCATCGCGAGTGATGCTGCCCTCGGGAAAGATGGCAAGCAGATCTCCCTCGGCCAGCACCCGGTTGCCCTCGATGAAGGCGCGCTCGTAGGCGTCAGGATCTTCCTTCTGCGGCGCCACCGGAATGGCCTTGCACAGCCGGAACAGCCAGCCCATCACCGGCATGGCGAAGATGCGGTGGTCCATGATGAAGCGGATCGGCCGCGGGCTGGCGGCCATCATGAGCACGGCATCGACATAGCTCACATGGTTGCAGACCAGGATGGCCGCGCCCGAGACCGGGATGTGCTCTTCACCCCGAACCCGGAAGCGGTAGACGCAATGGGTGAGCAGGAAGGCCATGAAGCGCAGCAGGTACTCCGGTACCAGCAGGAAGATGTAGACAGCCACCACCGCGTTGACCAGGCCCACGATCAGGAAGACCTCGGGAATGCTCAGCCCGGCGCCCAGGAGCAGGCCGGCGCCCAGGCTGCTGACGATCATGAACACCGCGTTGAGGATGTTGTTCGCGGCGATGATGCGCGCCCGGTGCGTGGGCTGACAGCGGGTCTGGATGAGCGCGTACATCGGCACGCTGAACAGGCCCACGCACAGCGAAAGCAGAAAGAGGTCGAGCATCACCCGCCAGTGCGATGCATCGGCCACGAAGGCGCCCAGCCCCTGCAGGCCCGAGGGCGCGAGGCCGCGCGAGGCGAAGTACAGGTCCACCGCGAAGACGGTCATGCCGAACGCACCGAGCGGCACCAGGCCGATGTCGACATGCCGGCGGCACAGCCGCTCGCACAGCAGCGCGCCACTGCCCACCCCGAGCGAGAACAGCACCAGCAGCAGGCTGGCCGCCTGCTCGTCGCCATGCAGCACATCGCGGGCAAAGGCCGGAAAGAGCGACAGGAACACCGCGCCGAAGAACCACATCCAGGAGATGCCGAGCATCGAGCGGAAGACCACGATGTTCTCGCTGCCCAGCCTGAGGTTGCGCCAGGTCTCGCTGATCGGATTCCAGTTGATGCGCAGGCCAGGGTCGCTTGCCGGCGAGGTGGGCACGGCGGCGGCGGTCAGCCGCCCGATCACCGCCAGCAGCACACAGGCGCCGGCCGCCAGGCGCGGCCCTTCACCCGGAATGGCGATGAGCAGGCCGCCGGCGAGCTGGCCGAGCAGGATGGCCACGAAGGTGCCCATCTCGACCATGCCGTTGCCGCCGGTGATCTCGCGCTCGCTCAGGTGCTGGGGCAGGTAGGCGTACTTCACCGGCCCGAAGAGCGTGCTGTGCACCCCCATCAGGAACACGCAGGCGAGCAGCACCGGCACATGGCTGGCGATGAAGCCGTAACCGGCCAGCAGCATCACCGCGATCTCGAGGTTCTTCACCCAGCGCATCAGCCGCCCCTTCTCGAGCTTGTCGGCCAGCTGCCCACTGGTGGCCGAGAGCAGCACGAAGGGCGCGATGAACAGCGCGCCGATCACCAGGCCGGCCATCGACGGCGGCAGCCAGCTCACCTGAAGCTGGTAGGTGATCATCACCGTGAACGCGAACTTGAAGAGATTGTCGTTGCCGGCCCCGGTGAACTGCGTCCAGAAGAAGGGCGCGAAGCGGCGCTGGCCAAGCAGCGCGAACTGGTTCGGGCGGGCGTTGGGGTCGGAGCGCATGGGGGTTGGCCTCAATGGGCGTGGATGGGCGCAGGGTCACGGTACGCCAGCGTCAGCGCCATGCGTGCCGGAGATGCCCCTGACGGGGCAGAAGACCGAATCGACGGTGGCGGTCTCGATGCGGTCGCTGAAGCGTTTGTCGTTGGGGTGATCGTCGAAGGCGATGTTGGCCGATGAGACCCGAGCGCCGAACCGTACCAGCGTCCCCAGGAGCAGCACGGTGGGCTCGTAGCCGTTGAACCGCAGCCAGGCCGGGGTGTGGAGCGCCGCAACGCGGCGATTTCGGCGATCCGGGCGAGTTGCTGATGCTGGTGCACGGCCAGATCAGCCAGGCGCAGGCGCTGCTGTTAAACGAGCGGCGGCGCTCGGTCACCCTTGCGGCGCACTACGGCTCGCGGGCTCCGAACAGCATCGTGATGTTGATGCGGCGATTCTCGTAACCGGGCTTGAAGCGGAAGGCGTCGGTCTCGTGGAACAGGTCGGAGTCGAACAGCAGCGCCCGATTGGTTCGATGCGGCACGCGGACCGCGCGGCTGCCCACACGCTCGAGATAGCGGTAGATCTCCTCATGCCCGGCGTTGAAGCGCCGGAAGCCCCAGTCGGAGGGCGCGTCGTGGGAGTGGACCACCAGGCCGCCGGAGTCGGGATCGAGGTTGGCCTCGTCGGGCGTGATCCAGAAGTTCACATTCACGGCCGCGACATCCGCATGCACGCCAATGCCGGCGTAGCGCGAGTCGTACTTGTAGCCCCACATCATGCCCAGCCGCCGCTGACCGATCACCCGCGGCATGCGCGCGGCCAGCTCGAGGGCGGTCTGCAACAGCAGTCGTGACGAGAAGCCGTCCTGCAGATAAGCGCCCAGATAGCCGCCCTTCGGGTCGTTCCAGACGGTGTTCTCGAGGCACCACTGGCGAATGGCCGACAGCGCCGCAGGTGTCAGCAGTCCGTCGATCGTGACCATGTTCGGCTGGGCATCGAGGTAGCTGGCCTCGATCGCGCCCCAGTCGAGATCAGGGTTGATCAGGGCACCGGGCGGGGGCTCGGGATCGGTCACATGCAGCGGGCGCTTCCAGGTGGCAGCGAGCAGCGGATAGCGGGCTGGATCGAGCGCCACCATCGCATACGGGTCCTCGGGCAGCACCGGATCTTCGAGGGCGCGCTGATAGTCGGCAATCACCGGATCGAAGTCGGGGCCCAGCCGGCCCCGCGCGCGCAGATGCTCGAACTGCTCGATGTCATGCATGAGCTTCAGGCGCGAGCAGCCCCAGTCGGGATCATTGACATCGGGACGACAGGCGGCGAAGTGCTGATCGAGCGCGGCGATTTGCCAGGGATCGCCTCGCCGCAGCGCGCGCGCCTTCGCGAAGGCTTGCGCGGCATCGGGCAGACACCCCTGATCAAGCCGGACCAGACCGGCATTGAACTGCGCGTGAGGCGAGCTGGCGTCGAGCGCCACCGCACGCTCGAGGCACTCGCGCGCTTCGGCCGAGCGACCGAGATCGCGCGCACACAGACCTGCATGGATCAGAACGCCGGGATGGTCCGGCACCAGGGATAGCGCCTGCCGATAGGCCGCCATCGCGTCCTCGAAGCGCAGCATCTCCTCGCGCGCCGCGCCCAGCGCGACCAACGCGGAAAGATCCGGGCCATGCCGGGACAGATGCCGCTCGAAAGCGGCCGCCGCTTCGGCCACATCGCCAGTGGCGGCGAGCGCCTGGGCCAGCGCCAGATCAGCCTCGGGATTGTCGCCTTGCTGCTCGTGCCAGAACCGGCATGCGGTCAGTTCGACCTCGGTGCGGCCCTGGCGGCGCGCCGTCCGGATCAGCTCGCGCATGACGCCGGCGAGTTCGTCATCCGCGCGCAGCTCCGCGAGCGCACGGCCGAGGGCCAGTGCCGGCTCCGGCTCACCCGGCGAAGCCGCGGCGGCGCGCCGCAGGTCAGCGAGACGTCGTGCGGCCTCGAGGTCTGCCTGGGCCACCGAGGCCGCGCGCACGGGTGCGCCCACCGACGCGGACGGCCCCAGCGCAGGGGGCCCGGGTCGCCGCGACAGGAACCGGGCCAGCAGATCTCGCAAGGGCATCGCGCCTCTCCATGCGCAAGGGGCGCGCGCCCCGGGGCCTGCCGGCCCTCAGGGCCGGATCAGACGATGACCTCGACCTTAGCGCGGCGAGCCACCTGGGTCCAGGTGTCGATCTGCGAACGGATCACCTTCACGAACTCGTCACCGATCACGGGGCTCTTCGGCGGCAGGGTCTGCAGCTCATCGAGGCGCGAGGCGATGTCGGGCTTGCGCAGGATCTCGGGCACCAGCGCGGTGAGCCGCTGCACGATCGGGGCCGGCATGCTGCGCGGCGCCGAGAGGCCCAGCCACTGCGAACCGGTGAGCGAAGGGAATCCCGACTCCGCGAAGGTGGGGATGCCAGGCAGCGCGGGCAGGCGTTGCGGCGTGGACACCGCCAGGGCACGCAGCGATCCACCCTTGAGCTGGGCGACATTGGTGGTCACCGGGTCGAAAAGGCCGTCGATCGATCCGCCGAGCAGGTCCTGCATGGCGGGCGCGCTGCCCTGATAGGGCACATGATCGTGCTGGGGTGCCTGGCCCTCGATCTTGAGCAGTTCACCGAACAGATGATTGGCCGAACCAATGCCCGAGGTGCCGTAGCGCACCGGCCGGGTCTTGGCGGCGGCGACATACTGGGCCAGGGTCTGGAAGGGTGACTGGGCACGCACCAGCAGCACCATCGGCGCCTCGACCAGCATGGCCATGTGGGTGAAGTCGCCCACCGGGTCGAAGGGCATCACCTTGCGGGTGGCCGCGGCATAGATGTGCACCGAGGCATGGCTCACCAGCAGGGTGTAACCATCGGCCGGCTGCTTGGACACATAGTCGGTGCCGATCAGTCCGCCGGCGCCCGCGCGGTTCTCCACCAGCACGCTCTGACCAAGAGCCTGCGACAGGTGGGGCGCCATCAGCCGGGACACGGTATCCACCAGACCACCCGGGGGAAACTGGGCTACCAGCTTGACCGGGCCTCGGGTGGGCCAGGCAGCCTGCTGGGCACCGACCCAGGCCGGGGTGCTGGCCAGCGCGGCGCTGGCCGCCAGAAAATCACGACGATTCATCAGGGCTCCTCGAGCCCGCCTCAGCGGCGGGCGACAGTGGTTGACGGCGGAATGCGGCTTCCGGATGCGCCACCGAGTGCACGATCCGTGCCACGCACGCGTGAGCCCCGCCCGCGGCGAAATCGGCGGGAAGGCCCTGGAACGGGACTTGCTGCCCGCCCGGGTCAGCCCGTGCGCGCCCTGTTTCGGTGCGCCGCCGGCAAACCCGGTGCATGGCACCCTGTGCGCCTGGCACCCATCGGAGATCCGCACCATGACCGCCCCCGCCTACCCGGGCGCCCTGCCCGACCACGGGCGCTTCCCCTACCTGCCGATCACGCGACGGCCCTTCCGCCGCTGGCCGGGTGGCGCCGGGCTGGCCGTGTACCTCGGCTTCAACCTCGAGCACTTCGCCTTCGGCGAGGGCCTGGGCGCCATGCTCGGCCCGGCCTCCCCGCAACCCGATGTGCTGAACCACAGCTGGCGCGAGTACGGCAACCGGGTGGGCGCATGGCGCTGTCTGGAACTCTTCGGCCAGCTCGGCCTGCCAGCCGCGGCGCTGATCAACACCGCGCTCTACGACCACTGCCCGGAACTGATCAGGGCCTGCGTGGACCGCGGCGATGAACTGGTGGGGCACGGCCACACCAACGCCGAACGCCAGGGGCAGTGGACCGAGGCCGCCGAGCGCGACCTGCTCGCGCAATGCCGTGACCGCATCCGGGCCGACAGCGGCACCGCGCCCACCGGATGGCTTTCGCCGTGGATCAGCGAAAGCCGCCTGACCCCCGATCTGCTCGCCGAGACGGGCTACGCCTACACGCTCAACTGGTGCCACGACGACCAGCCCGTGCCGATGCAGACCCGCGGCGGGCAGCGGCTGTGGTCGATTCCCTATCCGCAGGAACTCAACGACATCCCGATGATCATGGCCCGGCAGATGGACGGGAAGGACTTCGCCAACATGATCGTCGACCAGTTCGACGAGATGCGGTTGCAGTCGGAGCAGCAGGCCCTGGTGATGGGCATTGCGCTGCATCCCTACATCGTCGGCCAGCCCTATCGGCTGCGGCACCTGCGACGCGCGCTGCAGCACATCGCGCGGGCCCGTGACGGCGGCCAGGTGTGGCTGACCACGCCGGGGGCGATCTGCCGCCATGTCGAGGAGGCCTGGTCATGAGCGCCGCGCCCGCACGCATCGGGGTGATCGGCCTGGGCATCATGGGCGGCACGATGGCGCGAGCCCTGCATCGCGCCGGCCATCCCGTGAGTGGTCATGACCCGCTCGCCCCGCCCCGCCAGCGCTGCCGGCGGGCGGGGGTGCTCACCCCCGGCAGCAATGCCGCAGTGGCCCGCCAGTCGGACATCCTGCTGCTGTCCTTGCCCAGCGCCGACGCGCTCGATGCGGTGGTGACTGAACTGCAGGACGTGCCCTGCGAGGGCCGGCGACAGCTGGTCATCGAGACCAGCACCCTGCCCCTGGCCGACAAGCAGCGCGCCGCCGCGGCGCTGCGCCGCCAGGGTCGGCTGATGCTGGATGCGCCGATCAGCGGCACCGCCACGCCGACGCCGCAGGCGACCTGGATCATGTACCTCAGCGGGCCGGTTGCGGCCTGCCGGCAGGCCGCGGCGTTGGTCGCGGCTTTCACGCTCAAGGCGCCGCGGGTGGGCGCCTTCGGGGCGGGCATGCAGCTGAAGATCGCGGCCAACCATCTGGTGGCGATCTACAACGTG
>NZ_CEXFHW010000083.1:0-16266 GCF_982640115.1 Quisquiliibacterium sp.
ATTGTGGGCGATCCGCCGCGCGCGCGGCGCGTCTGTGTCTCGATCGCAAAGATCTTTCGCGTTTTCCCGACTATCCCCGCGCCGCCCCAGCCGCTAGTCTGCGCGAGTGAACGACATCTCCGCCCCGCTTGCCGCCTCGCTCGCCGAGCCCCGGTTCTCCGACGTCACCCAGGCCGCCACGCCGCAGCGCCAGGCCCAGGTGGCCGCGCGTCTGCGGGAATGCCTGCCGGCGCACTGCGTGCTCTTTCGCGAGGAGGACACCCGCCCCTACGAGTGCGATGCCCTTTCGGCCTTCCGGCAGCTGCCCATGGTGGTCGCCCTGCCCGAGACCGAGGCGCAGGTGGTGCAGGTGCTGCGCGCCTGCCATGAGCTGCAGGTGCCGGTGGTGGCTCGCGGCGCCGGCACCAGTCTGTCGGGCGGCTCGATGCCGCATGCCAGCGGCGTGGTGCTCGGCCTGGCCAAGCTCAACCGCATCCTGTCGCTCGATCCGCTCGCGCGCATCGCGCGGGTGCAGCCCGGGGTGCGCAATCTCGCCATTTCGGAGGCCGCCGCGCCCCACGGGCTCTATTACGCGCCCGATCCGTCGTCGCAGATTGCCTGCACCATCGGCGGCAATGTCGCCGAGAACTCCGGCGGCGTGCACTGCCTGAAGTACGGCCTCACCGTGCACAACGTGCTGCAGGTGCGGGGCTACACCATCGAGGGTGAGGCGGTGACGTTCGGCGCCGAGGCGCTCGACGCGCCGGGCCTCGACCTGCTCGCGCTGCTGATCGGCTCCGAAGGCATGCTCGCCGTGGTCACCGAGGTGAGCGTGAAGCTCGTGCCCCGGCCGCAGGTGGCGCGCGTGGTCATGGCCTCGTTCGACGATGTCATCCGGGCCGGCGACGCGGTGGCCAGCATCATCGCCTCCGGGATCATCCCGGCCGGGCTCGAGATGATGGACCAGAAGACCGCACAGGCGGTCGAGCCCTTCGTGAAGGCCGGCTACGACCTCGACGCGCAGGCCATCCTGCTGGCCGAGTCCGACGGCACGCCCGAGGAGGTCGAGGAGGAGATCGCCCGCATCGACGAGGTGCTGCGCGGTTCCGGGGCCACCGCCATCCGGGTCTCGCAGTCGGAGGCCGAGCGGCTGCGTTTCTGGTCCGGGCGCAAGAACGCGTTCCCGGCGGCCGGGCGCATCTCGCCCGACTACTACTGCATGGACGGCACCATCCCGCGCAAGAACCTCGGCCGCATGCTCGCGGCGATCGCCGACATGGAGCATCGGTACGGCCTGCGCTGCATGAATGTGTTCCATGCCGGCGACGGCAACCTGCACCCGCTGATCCTCTTCGATGCGAACGATCGCGCGCAGTGGGAGCGCGCCGAGCTCTTCGGCGCCGAGATCCTCGAGCTGTGCGTCGAGCTCGGCGGCACGGTCACCGGCGAGCACGGCGTGGGCATCGAGAAGATCAATTCGATGTGCGTGCAGTTCTCCCCCGAGGAACGGGCCGCCTTCTTCGCGGTCAAGCGCGCCTTTGACGAACCAGGTCTGCTCAATCCCGGCAAGGCCATCCCCACCCTGTCGCGCTGCGCGGAGTACGGGAAGATGCACATTCACGGCGGGCGGCTGCCCTTCGCCGATCTGCCCCGCTTCTGAAGCGCCCGGCCGATCCGCTGCGCCCGTGCTGCCCCCGATCCCGTCGTCTTCGATCCCGAGCCCCCGCGCCATGACCTCCTCAAGCTCACCGCTCCCGGCGGGCCCGGCCGATCCGGTGCTCCTGCGCTGGCGCGATCGCATCCGTGCGGCCGATGCCGCCGGGGCGCCGTTGCAGCTGCACGGCGGCGCGACCAAGGCCTTCTACGGCGAGCCGGCGATCGGCGATCGCTTCGACACCCGCGAGTACCGCGGCATCGTCGCCTACGAGCCCACCGAGCTGGTGGTCACCGCGCGCTGCGGCACGCCTCTGGCCGAACTGCAGGCGGCGCTCGAGCAGGCCGGGCAGATGCTCGCCTTCGAGCCGCCTGCATTCGGGGCGGCGGCCACCGTCGGCGGCATGGTGGCTGCGGGCCTCTCGGGTCCGCGCCGCGCCAGCGCCGGCGCGGTGCGCGACTTCGTGCTGGGCGCCTGCCTGCTCGATGCCCGCGGCCAGTGGCTGCGCTTCGGCGGCCAGGTCATGAAGAATGTGGCCGGCTACGATGTCTCGCGGCTGCTCTGCGGCTCGCTCGGCGTGCTCGGCCTGATCACCGAGGTCTCGCTCAAGGTGCTGCCCCGACCGGCGCGCGAGCTCACGCTGGTCATGGCCTGCGATCAGGCCCAGGCCCTGAGCTGGTTCAACCAGTGGGCCGGCAAGCCGTTGCCGGTGTCGGCCACCGCCTGGTCGGCGGGCGAGCTGCATCTGCGGCTCTCGGGCGCTGCCGCTGCGGTGTCGGCCGCGGTCGCCCAGCTCGGTCCGCGCCACGGCGCGCGCGAGCTCGATGCCGAGGCCGCCACGGCTTTCTGGGCCGCACTGCGCGAGCAGGAGCACCCGGCCTTCGCGGGCGGGCTGCCGCTGTGGCGGATCTCGGTGCCGTCGGTGGCGCCACCGCTTGCGCTGGCGGGAGAGCCGGTGCTCGAGTGGGGCGGGGCGTTGCGCTGGTATCGCGGCGCGGCCGATGCCGCGGCGGTGCGCGCAGCCGCGGCCGCGGTCGGCGGCAGCGCCAGCCTGTTCCGTCCGGGCGAAGGCGGGCCACCGCCCGCCGGCGTGTTCCAGCCGCTGTCGCCGGTGCTGGCCGGTCTGCACGCCCGTCTCAAGCGCGAGTTCGACCCGAACCGGATCTTCAACCCCGGTCGCCTGTACCCGGATCTCTGACCCGATGGAAACCCACCTCGCCGACTGGCTCAAGGACCGCCCCGAGGGGCGCGAGGCCGAGTCCATCCTGCGCAGCTGCGTGCACTGCGGCTTCTGCACCGCCACCTGTCCCACCTACCAGATCCTCGGCGACGAGCTCGACGGCCCGCGCGGGCGCATCTACCTGATCAAGCAGGTGGTCGAGGGCAAGCCGGCCACCGATGCCACCCGCGAGCACCTGGACCGCTGCCTCACCTACCGCAACTGCGAGAGCACCTGCCCGTCGGGCGTGCGCTACGGCCACCTGGTGGACATCGGTCGCAGCCTGGTCGAAGCCCAGGCGCCGCGTCCGCTGGGCCAGCGGCTGCTGCGCGGCGCGCTGCGCGAGGGCATGACGCGTCGCTGGCTGTTCGATCCGGCCATGCGCGTCGGGCAGGCGCTGCGCCCGGTGCTGCCAGCCGCGCTGCAGGCCAAGGTGCCGGCCCGCCGCGCGCCGGGGCCGCTGCCCGGCCGCAGCCATGCCCGTCAGGTGCTGCTGCTCGATGGCTGCGTGCAGCCGGCCATGATGCCGCGCATCGACGCGGCCACCATCCGCGTGCTCGATGCCATCGGGGTGCAGGCCCGTTACGCGGCCGGCTCGGGCTGCTGCGGGGCCATCCGTCATCACCTGAACGATCACGAGGGCGCGCTGGCCGATGCCCGGCGCAATATCGACGCCTGGTTCCCGCTGATCGACAGCGGCCAGGTCGAGGCCCTGCTGATCAATGCCTCGGGCTGCGGCGCCATGGTGCGCGACTATCCGCACCTGCTGCGCGACGATCCGGTGTACGCGCCGCGCGCGCAGCGGGTGGCGCAGGCCATGTTCGATCTGGCGCAGTGGCTGCCGCGCGAGTTCGCCGCGGCCGCCGACCGGCTCGGCGCGCTGCTGCGCCGCAAGCCGGCGCAGCGCGTGGTCTTTCATCCGCCGTGCACGCTGCAGCACGGCCAGCAGGTGCGCGGCGAGGTCGAGCGCTTTCTGGTTTCGCTGGGCGTGGAAGTGCAGCCGGTGGCCGATGCCCACCTGTGCTGCGGCTCGGCCGGCACCTACTCGGTGCTGCAGCCGGTGCTGTCCACGCAGCTGCGCGAGCGCAAGCTCGCGGCGCTGCAGGCGGGCGCGCCCGAGATGGTGCTCTCGGCGAACATCGGCTGCATCGGGCACCTGCAGTCAGGCACCGACACGCCGGTGCGGCACTGGATCGAGTGGCTCGACGACGCGATCGCCTGAGCCATGCGGCCGGGCCGGCTCAGGGCACCGGGCGCTGCTCGGTGAGGCGCAGCAGGCCCTTGATCATGCGGTAGAGGAACCACAGTCCGGGCAGCAGGAATACCCAGGCGAGCAGCCCGAAGCTGAAGATCGTCACCACCATCATCGGCACGAACAGCAGCACCACCCACAGCACCGTCCACCAGAAGGTGGCGATCATCCAGTCCATGTGGCTGCGGTAGACGGTGCCGTTGGCCTCGTCGCGCTTCAGGTAGTTGACGATCAGCGCGATCACCGAGAGCAGGCCCGCCGACAGCAGCAGGCCCACGATGTGCAGCAGATAGTCGAACAGGCAGATGCGGCGCAGCCGGTCTTCCCGCGACCCCGGCTCGGGCCGCGGCGTCTGACCCGGCGAAGCCTCGGGAGGGTCACGGGGGATGAGCTCGCTCATGGAAACTCCTCTCAGACTTCGACCAGCCACCCGGGGTCGTGGCCATCGGCCTCGCCGCGCTCGACATGGCCGCGGGCATTGGACACCACCCGGGTGCCGCCCAGCTGGTAATCATGGCGGCAGTGCAGGTGGCCGTGCAACCACAGTGCCGAGCGGCCCATGAGATCGTCGCAGTCGCTGCAGAAGCTCGCGCTGGCCGGCTGCAGGCCGTAGCGCGGATCGGCGCTGCGGGCCGAGGGCCCGAAGTGGGTGATGACCACGGTCTCGTCCCAGTGCGCGCCCCGCCGCCCCAGCGAGAGCTGGGCGGCGAGCCACTCGCGGCAGCGCCCGAACTCCTCGCGCACCTCGGCTGCGCCAAAGGGCCGGCCATCGCGGGTGGAGCACTGCACCCGGTCGAGGAAGAACGCCCCGGCGCGCATGCAGCGCTCGCGCTCGGCCGGCCCGAGAAGGTCGAAGTCGCACCACAGGGTGGTGCCCAGCAGCCGGATCCGGCGGGTGCCATGGTCGATCACCATGGCGTCGCGCTCGAGCATGGTGAAGCCCAGCCGCGCGCAGCGCTCGCGCAGCGTCTGCTGCGCGGCATCGACATCGCGATGGTCGTACTCGTGGTTGCCGGCGATGTAGACCACCGGCACCGGCCAGCCGGCGAAGCGGTCGAGCCCCTCGTGGCCGGCGTCGATGTCGCCGGCCAGCACCAGCAGGTCGGCACCCGGTGCCGGCTGCGGATCGAAGGGCTCGCTCTCGAGATGCAGGTCCGAGAGCAGCTGCAGACGCATGCCGCGCCGCGCGGGCTTACTCGACCGCCTTGACCATGTCCTCGACCACCTTCTTGGCGTCGCCGAAGACCATCAGGGTGCGGTCCATGTAGAAGAGCTCGTTGTCGAGGCCGGCATAGCCCGAGGCCATGCTGCGCTTGTTCACGATCACCTGGCGGGCCTTGTAGGCCTCGAGGATCGGCATGCCGGCGATCGGCGACTTGGGGTCCTTGGCCGCCGGGTTGACCACGTCGTTGGCGCCGAGCACCAGCACCACATCGGTGTCGCCGAACTCGGAGTTGATGTCTTCCATCTCGAAGACCTGGTCGTAGGGCACCTCGGCCTCGGCCAGCAGCACGTTCATGTGACCGGGCATGCGGCCGGCCACCGGATGGATGGCGTATTTCACCGTGATGCCCTTGTCGGTGAGCTTCTGCGCCAGCTCCTTCAGGGGGTGCTGCGCGCGGGCCACCGCCAGGCCGTAACCGGGCACGATGATCACGGTCTCGGCGTTGCTCAGCAGGAAGGCCGCGTCGTCGGAGGAGCCCGAGCGCACCGGCCGCTGGGCCTGCGCCGCGCCATCGGTGGCCGCCGCCGCCTCACCGCCGAAGCCGCCGAGGATCACATTGAAGAACGAGCGGTTCATCGCCTTGCACATGATGTACGAGAGGATGGCGCCCGAGGAGCCGACCAGCGAGCCGGCGATGATCAGCATGCTGTTGTTCAGCGAGAAGCCGATGCCGGCCGCCGCCCAACCCGAGTAGCTGTTGAGCATCGACACCACCACCGGCATGTCGGCGCCGCCGATCGGGATGATGATCAGCACGCCCAGCACGAAGGACAGCGCCAGCATCACGAAGAAGGCGGTCCAGTTCTCGGTGGCCATGAACACCAGACCCAGGCCCACGGTGGCGATGCCCAGGATCAGGTTGACCATGTGCTGGCCGGGGAAGACCACCGGCGCGCCCTGGAACAGGCGGAACTTGTACTTGCCCGAGAGCTTGCCGAAGGCGATCACCGAACCGCTGAAGGTGATCGCGCCGATGGCCGCGCCCAGGAAGAGTTCGAGCCGGTTGCCGGCGGGGATGGCCGCGCGCGCCACGATGTCGGCCACCAGCGTGCCCGAGGGCGTCTGCGCGCCGACGATCAGCTCCTTGGGCATGGGGGTGATGCCGAAGGCCCAGGGCTCGACCACCGCGGCGATCGCGATGAACACCGCCGCCAGGCCGATCATGCTGTGCATGAACGCCACCAGCTCGGGCATCTTGGTCATCTCGACCCGGTTGGCCATGAGGGTGCCGGCCCCGCCGCCCACCACCAGGCCGAGCAGCACCCAGCCCAGGCCGGCGCCGAGCGACGGCCCGCCGGCCACGCCGGTGGTCATCATGGCGATCAGGCCCACGGTGGTGACCACCGCGATGGTCATGCCGGCCATGCCGAAGACATTGCCGCGGATGGAGGTGGTGGGGTGCGACAGACCCTTGAGCGCCTGGATGAAGCACACCGAGGCGACGAGGTACAGCAGGACCACCAGGTTCAGGTTCGGGCTCATCGGGAATCTCCGCTCGTCTGGCGGGTGGCGGAGGAGGCGGGCTCCCCCTGGGAGGACTTGGTGGCGGGGCGCGCCGGCCCGGCCTGCCAGAAGCCGTGGATCCAGCCGCGGCGCTCGGCGAAGCGGCCGGCCGGGAACAGGATGAGGGCGAGGCCGACGGCGAACCAGAAGGTGCGCTCCCAGCCGGGCGCGGTGAAGCGCTCGACCAGCAGGCCTACCCCCACCGAGGCGGCGACCGCGAACAGCAGCAGGATGACGAAGCCGCGCGCGTTCACCGCGCCGCTCCGCCGCTCTTGGGCGCCTTCTTCTTGAACATCTCGAGCATGCGCCGGGTGACCAGGAAGCCGCCGAAGACATTGACCGAGGCCAGCGCCACGGCAAGCACCCCCATGGTCTTGCCGAGCACCGTGCCGGTGAGGGCCGCGGCGAGCATGGCGCCCACGATGATGATGGCCGAGACCGCGTTGGTCACCGCCATCAGCGGGGTGTGCAGGGCGGGCGTGACATTCCAGACCACGTGATAGCCGACATAGATGGCAAGCACGAAGATGATCAGGTTGACGACGGTGGGGCTGATCGCTTCCATGGAGGTTCCTGGCGATGATTGGCGCGGGCGGGGCCCGCGACTCAGTTGCGGCGGGTGATCTCGCCGTTGGCGCACATCAGGCAGGCGGCGACGATGTCGTCTTCCCGGTTGATGCTCAGCCCGCCTTCCTTGGTGAGCAGCAGCTTGAGGAAGTCGAGCAGGTTGCGTGCGTAGAGGGCCGAGGCATCGGCCGGCACGGTGGCCGGCAGGTTGGGCTGGCCGATGATGGTCACGCCGTGGCGGATCACGGTCTGGCCGGCTTCCGAGACGGCGCAGTTGCCGCCCTGTTCGACCGCCATGTCGAGGATGACCGAGCCGGGCTTCATGGCGCGCACCATGTCCTCGGTGATCAGCACCGGCGCCTTGCGCCCTGGGATCAGCGCGGTGGTGATCACGATGTCGGCGAGCTTCATCTTCTCGGCCACCGCCTGCGACTGGCGCTGCATCCAGGAGGCGGGCATCGGCCGGGCGTAACCGCCCACGCCCTTGGCGATCTCGCGTTCCTCGTCGGTCTCGAAGGGCACATCGACGAACTTGGCGCCGAGCGACTCGATCTGTTCCTTCACCGCGGGGCGCACATCGGAGGCCTCGATCACCGCGCCAAGACGCTTGGCGGTGGCGATCGCCTGCAGGCCGGCCACGCCGGCGCCCAGGATGAGCACGCGGGCCGCCTTGATGGTGCCAGCCGCGGTCATCAGCATGGGCATCATGCGGCCGTAGGTGGCCGCCGACAGCAGCACTGCCTTGTAGCCGGCGATGTTGGCCTGCGAGGAGAGCACATCCATGCTCTGCGCGCGGGTGGTCCGTGGCGCGGCCTCGAGCGCGAAGGCGGTCAGGCCGGCGGTGTTCATGGCCGCAATGCCGTCGTTGTTGAAGGGCTCGAGCATGCCCACCAGCGTGGCACCCCGCTTCATGCGGGCGAGTTCGTCGGCCTGCGGCAGACGCACCTTGAGCACGATGTCGGCGCCGAGCGCGGTGTCGGCGTCGACGATCTCGGCGCCGGCGGCGCGGCAGGCATCGTCGGTCTGGGCGGCGTTCGTGCCGGCGCCCGACTGCACGACCACGCGGTGGCCGGCGGCGACGAGTTTCTTGATGGTTTCGGCGGTGGCCGCAACCCGGGTTTCTCCGGGGCGGGACTCGGCCGGAACTCCGATCAGCATAGGAAAGGTCCTCCCGCGGCAGGGGCCGCGTTGGCGTTCGGGCTGCATTAGAGCATGTCCATCCGCTAAACTTGGGAATGGTCGACTGGAAGCCCAATGTCACTGTCGCGGCCGTCGTCGAGCGCGATGGACGCTTCCTGATGGTCGAGGAACACACCCGCGACGGCCTGCGGCTGAACCAGCCCGCCGGTCACCTCGATCCTGCCGAGTCGCTCGAGCAGGCGGTGGTGCGCGAGACCCTCGAGGAAACCGCCCAGCGGGTGCAGGCCCTGGCCTGCGTGGGCGTGTACCTGTCGCGGTACCGCCATGCCGCGCAGGGCATCGATGTCACCTATCTGCGTTTCGCCTTCGCCTGCCGCTGGCTCGGCCACGAGCCAGGGCGTGCGCTCGATGACGGCATCGTGCGCGCCGTCTGGCTCACCGCCGACGAGATCCGGGCCCGCGCCGCCGAGCACCGCAGCCCGCAGGTGCAGCGCTGCATCGACGATCACCTCGCCGGTCGCCGCTACCCGCTCGATCTCATCCACACCCACCCTGACTGCCTGCTGCCCCGTGACTGAGCCGCGTCGTCGCCGGGTGGTGGTGGGCATGTCGGGCGGGGTCGACTCCTCGGTCACCGCGTGGCTGCTGCGCGAGCAGGGCTACGAGGTCATCGGCCTGTTCATGAAGAACTGGGAAGACGACGACGACGACGAGCACTGCTCCACCCGCCAGGACTGGATCGATGCGGCCAGCGCCGCCGATGTCGTGGGCGTGGACATCGAGGCGGTGAACTTCTCGGCCGAGTACCGCGACCGGGTCTTCGCGGAGTTCCTGCGCGAGTACGCGGCCGGGCGCACGCCCAACCCCGATGTGCTGTGCAACGCCGAGATCAAGTTCCGGGCGTTCCTCGAACACGCCATGCGCATGGGCGCCGAGTGCATCGCCACCGGCCACTACGCCCGGGTGCGCGCGCTGCCCGATCCGGGCGCGGCGCAGGGCCTGCGCTACGAGCTTCTGCGCGGCGTCGATGCCGGCAAGGACCAGAGCTACTTCCTGCACCGGCTCTCGCAGGCGCAGCTCTCCCGTGCCCTGTTCCCGCTGGGCGGCATGCTCAAGCGCGAGGTGCGCGAGATCGCCGCGCGCATCGGCCTGCCCAACGCGGCCAAGAAGGACTCCACCGGCATCTGCTTCATCGGCGAGCGGCCTTTCCGCGAGTTCCTCAACCGCTACCTGCCCACCCGGCCGGGGCCGGTGCTCACCGACACCGGCGAACGCATCGGCGAGCACCAGGGCCTTGCCTTCCTCACGCTCGGGCAGCGCAAGGGCATCGGCATCGGCGGTCTGCGGGGCGGCAGTGGCGAGCCCTGGTTCGTCGCGCGCAAGGACCTCGCCCGCAACGCCCTCACCGTGGTCCAGGGGCATGATCATCCCTGGCTGATGAGTGCCGCGCTGCAGGCCGACAGCGCGCACTGGATCGCCGGCCACCCGCCCGCGGCCGGCGCGCGGCTCGGGGCCAAGACCCGCTACCGTCAGGCCGATGCCGAGTGCGTGTTCTCGCCGCTGGACGCGGAGCACTTCGCGCTGCAGTTCACCGAGCCGCAATGGGCGGTCACGCCCGGGCAGTCGGCGGTGCTCTACCGGGGCGAGGTGTGTCTGGGCGGCGGCCTGATCGCTTCGTCCTCCCTGCCATGACCCGCCATCTGCGCTATCTCGCGTTCGCCCTCGTGGTGCTGGGCGCGCTCGCGCTCGTCTGGGCCGGGTTCACCGCGCGGCTGGGCTGGGGCTGGGCCGCGGCCGCGGTGGCGCTGGTCGCGCTCGGTGTGCGAGACCTGATCCAGACCCGCCACGCCGTCCTGCGCAACTATCCGGTGATCGGTCACCTGCGCTTCCTCCTGGAACGGGTGCGGCCCGAGATCCGGCAGTACTTCATCGAGTCCGACACCGAGGCCATCCCGTTCTCGCGCGAGCAGCGCGCGATGGTGTATCAGCGGGCCAAGCAGGAGCTCGACAAGCGGCCCTTCGGCACGCAGCTCGATGTCTACGCGCCGGGCTTCGAGTGGATCAACCATGCCATCGTGCCGGGGCGGCCCGCCGGCGAGGACTTCCGCACCGTCATCGGTGGGCCGGCCTGCACCCAGCCCTATCAGGCCTCGGTCTTCAACATTTCGGCGATGAGCTTCGGCTCGCTGTCGGCCAACGCCATCCTCGCGCTCAATCGTGGCGCGCGCCTCGGCGGCTTTGCCCACGACACCGGCGAGGGCTCGATCAGCGTGCATCACCGGGTGCACGGCGGCGACCTGATCTGGGAGATCGGCAGCGGCTACTTCGGCTGCCGCGACGCGGATGGCCGCTTCGACGAGGCTGCCTTCACGCGCAATGCCCGTGAGCCGCAGGTGAAGATGATCGAGCTCAAGCTCTCGCAGGGCGCCAAGCCCGGCCATGGCGGGGTGCTGCCCGGACCGAAGGTCACGCCCGAGATCGCGCAGGCTCGCGGCGTGCCGGTCTGGACCGACTGCATCTCGCCGGCCGCGCACATCGCCTTCGACACCCCGATCGGGCTGCTGGCATTCATCGCCCGCCTGCGCACCCTGAGCGGGGGCAAGCCCACCGGCTTCAAGCTGGCCATCGGTCATCCCTGGGAGTGGTTTGCGATCGCCAAGGCGATGCTCGAGACCGGGATCACCCCCGACTTCATCGTCATCGATGGCAAGGAGGGCGGCACGGGCGCGGCGCCAGCCGAGTTCCTCGACCGGGTGGGCATGCCGATGCGCGACGGCCTGATGCTGGTGCACGACACCCTGGTGGGCGCGGGCCTGCGCGAGCGCATCCGGCTGGGCGCGGCCGGGCGCATCGTCTCGGCCTTCGACATCGCCCGCACCATGGCCCTGGGCGCCGACTGGTGCAACAGCGCCCGCGGTTTCATGTTCGCGCTCGGCTGCATCCAGGCGCAGAGCTGCCACACCGGCACCTGCCCCACCGGCGTCACCACCCAGGATCCGCTGCGCCAGCGCGCCCTGGTGGTGCCCGACAAGGCGCAGCGGGTGCATGCCTTCCACGGCAACACCCTGCGCGCGCTGGCCGAGCTGGTGGCGGCCGCCGGCCTCGATCATCCCGCGCAGATTGCGCCGCGCCACATCCTGCGCCGGATCTCGTCCACCGAGGTCCGGTCGCTGGCCGAACTGCACGAGTTCCTTGCGCCCGGCGAATTGCTGGCCGGCGAGCCGAGACAGGCGGTGTTCCGGCAGTTCTGGGCTGCGGCCCGACCCGATCGCTTCGGACTTCAGGCAGCCTGAGGGCCGACCTCGCGGCCGCGCGCGATTCAGGCCCGGCCTGCGCCCGCGCCAACCCGCGCCAGCGGGCGCCGCTCAGCCCGGGGCGATGGGCACCGTGTCGGCGAAGGCCGGACGGGTGTTCAGGCGCTCGAGCAGCCGACCCAGATTGGGATGGCGCTCGCGCCAGGCGTTCTCGGGGAAGCGAAGGTCGAGATAGGCGAGGGCGCAGCCGGTGGCGATGTCGGCGAGCGAGTAGCGGCCATCGCAGCACCAGGGCTGCTCGCCCAGCGACTGCGACATCGCCGTGAGGGCGTCATCGATCTTGGTCTGCTGGCGCGCAATCCAGGCGGGACTTCGCTGTGCCGGCTCGCGCCGGGTGTGCTCCAGCCGGATCAGCACCGCGGCATCGAGCAGGCCATCAGCCAGCGCCTCCCAGCAGCGCACATCGATGCGTTCACGGCCACCCGGCGGAATCAGGCGGTGGACCGGGGTGAGGGCATCGAGGTACTCGACGATGACGCGGGAATCGAAGATGGCCGAGCCGTCATCGATGACCAGGCAGGGCACCTTGGCGAGGGGGTTGAGCTGGCGGATGCCGCTGTCCGGCGACCAGACATCTTCGGGCTGGTAGCGGTACTCGATCTTCTTCTCGGCCATCACGATGCGCACCTTGCGCACGAACGGGCTGGTGTCTGAACCGATCAGCTTCATGGAACCCTGCGAGTCGAGCCGGTCGAGTATAGCAAAGGGGGTGCGGGTGCTAGCATCGCGGCCATGGATACCTCGTCACTCACCGCCCTGTCTCCGCTCGACGGACGCTATGCCGCGCGCCTCGGCCCGCTGCGCGACCTGCTCTCTGAAGCGGCCTTCATGCGCTTCCGGGTCGAGGTGGAGGTGGCCTGGCTGATCGCGCTGTCGGATGCCGGCCTGCCCGAGCTGCCGCCCTTCGATGCGGCCGCGCGCGGGTTCCTCGGACAGCTGGTGGCCGGGTTCGGCCTCGAGCAGGCGGCGCGCATCAAGGCGATCGAGGCGATCACCAACCACGATGTCAAGGCGGTGGAGTACTTCCTGAAGGAATCGGTGGCCGGGCAGCCGCAGCTCGAGGCTGCGGCCGAGTTCATCCACTTCGCCTGCACCTCCGAGGACATCAACAACACCTCGCATGCGCTGATGCTCGGGCGTGCGCGCGCCGAGGTACTGCTGCCGGCAGGGCGGCGGCTGATCGACCGGCTGCGCGAGATGGCCCACGCGCTCGCCGATGCGCCCATGCTCTCGCGCACCCACGGCCAGCCGGCCACGCCCACCACGCTGGGCAAGGAACTGGCCAATGTGGTGGCACGGCTCGAGCGCGCGCTGCAGCGCCTGGCCGAGGTGCCGATCCTCGCCAAGATGAACGGCGCGGTGGGCAACTACAACGCGCATCTGGCGGCCTGCCCGCAGATCGACTGGCCGGCCTTCTCGCGGCAGGTGGTCGAATCGCTCGGCCTGAGCTTCAATCCCTACACCATCCAGATCGAGCCCCATGACTGGATGGCCGAGTTCTTCGATGCGCTGGCCCGCTTCAACACCATCGTGCTCGACCTCGACCGTGATCTCTGGGGCTACATCTCGATCGGCTACTTCCGGCAGAAGACCGTGGCTGGCGAGGTCGGTTCCTCGACCATGCCGCACAAGGTCAACCCCATCGACTTCGAGAACTCCGAGGGCAACCTCGGGCTGTCGAACGCGCTGCTGCGTCATCTCGCCGAGAAGCTGCCGGTGTCGCGCTGGCAGCGCGATCTCACCGACTCGACCGTGCTGCGCAATGTCGGCGTGTCGCTCGGCTACGCGGCGCTGGCCTGGGATGCCTGCCTGCGCGGCCTGGGCAAGCTCGAGGTCGACCGCGCCCGGCTGGCGGCCGATCTCGACGAGAACTGGGAGGTTCTCGCCGAGCCCATCCAGACCGTCATGCGCCGCTACGGCGTGCCCAACCCCTACGAACAGCTCAAGGAGCTCACCCGTGGCCGGCGCATCGGTCCGGCCGAGCTCGCTGCCTTTGTCGACCGCCTGCCCATTCCGCAGGCCGAGCGCGAACGCCTGCGGGCGCTCACGCCCGCCACCTACCTTGGCGCCGCGGTGGCGCTGGCGCGGGCGGTCTGAGCGGGCGGACTTCGCGGCAGGTCTGAGCGGGCCCGGGCGGCGCGACCGATCCTGACCGCGGTTCACCCGACCGCGCCCCGATCGGGAATAATCCGGTCACCGGCCCCGTTTGCTCCCCTGGAAGCCGCGTCTCGCGGCATCGCCCGATCCGGCGCTGATCCGCGCCCGTCGTCACCCTGAAAGGTCCTGCCATGAAGAAGCTTGCCCTGAGCCTTGCCGGCGCCGCGTTCGCCGCGGGCGCCCTGTTCGCGGTGCCCGCCGCCGCCCAGTTCGCCAAGGTGGAAGACGCCATCAAGTACCGCAAGGCGGCCTTCACCATCATGGGGGCGAACATGGGCCGCCTGTCGGCCATGGCGCGTGGCGATCGGCCCTTCGATGCTGCGGTGGCGCAGGCCTCGGCACGCACCGTGGACATGGCCGGCCACCTGCCCTGGGAGGCCTTCGTGCCCAATTCGGCGGCTGGCGACACCCGCCTGAAGCCCGAGGGCCTGGCCAACGCCGCCGATTTCAAGGCGGCTGCCGACAAGATGCAGGCCGAGACCGCCAAGCTGGTCACCGCCTCGGCCAGTCTCGACACCCTGCGCCCGCAGCTCGGCGCGGTGGGCGCCTCGTGCAAGGCCTGCCACGACAAGTTCCGCAAGGACTGATCGGGCGCCGGGCTGCGCCGCCCGGCAGGGCGGTCAGCGGCCCAGCGACAGCAGGCCGGCCACGGCGGCGGCGCAGACCACCGCCACCACCAGCGCCAGCGCGCGCACGCCAGCGTCGTCGCGCGCGGCGAGTGGCGCTTGCGCCGCATCCGGATAGCGCCGATCGCCGCGCAGCATGGGCGGCAGCAAGGGCTCGCGGCGCGCGAGCGAATACCAGCCGATGGCCATCAGGTGCAGCGCAATCAGCGCGAGCAGCACCACGCGGTTGACGCGATGGACGGTGGTGAGCAGGTCGCTGGTGGCTGAGGACACCAGCGGCTTGAGCGGTCCGTCCCACATGATGCTGTCGTTGGCGAAAAGGCCGGTGCCTGCCTGCACCGCCAGTGCGAGCAGCAACGCGTACACCGAGAAAGCGCCCAGGGGATTGTGGCCGGCGCTGCCGGGATGCCGGCCGCGCAGGTAGGCGAGGGCTGCGCCCGGGCTGGGCGGGAAGCTGGCAAAGCGCGCATAGCGCGGACCGATCAGGCCCCAGACCAGCCGGAACAGCACCAGCGCCAGGATGGCGTAGCCGAAGCGGAAGTGCCAGATGATGGCATTGCCGCCGAGCTTCACCGATACCAGCGAGCCGATGATGCAGCCTGCCAGCAGCCAGTGGAACAGGCGGGTGGGCAGATCCCAGATGCGGACGGCGGTGTCGGTCATGGGATGGCTCGGTGAGGGTGGGCGCCGCGGGGCGCGACCGGCGTTCAGGGCAGCTCGGGCTGCCCGTCATCCTTCTTGCGTGCCGGCTTGATCAGGTCCTCGCGCTTGACGCCGAGCCACATCGCGATGGCCGCGGCAACGAACACCGAGGAGTAGATGCCGAACAGGATGCCGATGGTGAGGGCCAGCGCGAAGTAATGCAGCGTGGGCCCGCCGAAGATCAGCATCGAGAGCACCATCAGCTGGGTGGAGCCGTGGGTGATGATGGTGCGCGAGATGGTGCTGGTGATGGCATGGTCGAGCACCTCCGGCGCGCTCATGTTCCGGGCGGCGCGCTCGCGGAACTTCTCGCGCACCCGGTCGAAGATCACCACCGACTCGTTCACCGAGTAGCCCAGCACCGCCAGCACTGCCGCCAGGACCGACAGCGAGAACTCCCACTGGAAGGCGGCGAAGAAGCCCAGGATGATCACCACATCGTGCAGGTTGGCCACGATGGCGGCCACCGCGAACTTCCACTCGAAGCGCATGGCGAGGTAGATCATGATGCCGGCCACCACGAACAGCAGCGCCAGCGCGCCGTCGGTGGCCAGCTCCTCGCCCACCTGCGGGCCCACGAACTCCACCCGGCGCAGCTCGGCCTTCGCGTCCTGGGCCTTGAGGGCCTGCATCACCTGCTCGCTCTGCCGGGCCGAGGTTTCGCCCTTGCGCAGCGGCAGCCGGATCATCACATCGCGCGCGGTGCCGAAGTTCTGCACCTGGGCGTCGGTGAAGCCCAGGTTCTCGACCGTCTTGCGGATGGCGCCGAGCTCGGCGGCCTGGGGGTAGCTCACCTCGAGCACCGTGCCGCCGGTGAACTCGATGGAGAAGTGCAGACCGCGCACCGCCAGGAAGGCGACCGCCGCCACGAAGGTCAGCAGCGAGACGATGTTGAACGCCAGGGCATGCCGCATGAACGGGATGTCTC
>NZ_CEXFHW010000084.1:0-16263 GCF_982640115.1 Quisquiliibacterium sp.
CCCGCGCGCGGCCGCATCACCGGCTCGGGCAGTGCCGACAGGCTGTAGCGGTAATCGACGAACAGGCTGCGCGCGTCCTCCAGGTTGCGCGGTGTGCTCGGCACCGGCGCGCCCGGCGGCAGCGGACCTGCGGGCGGCGCGGGGACCCGCGGCAGCGCGTAGTGGGCGGTCACGGGGAACACCAGCTCACGGGCATCGACGCTGACCGCGCCGATGTGCGAGTTGCGGGCATCGAAGCCGTAACTCACCCGGAACTGCGCCTCGAGCTGGCGCGTGAGCTGCGGCAAGTCGGTGAGCAGGATGGGCGAGAGCTCGACCAGCACCGAGCCGCGCTCGGGATGCTCGGCGCTGGCCACCGGCGCCGAGCCGAGCAGGCTGTCGGAGAAGCTCAGACCCGCGGCCCGGGCGAGGCCCGGATCGGCCGAGGATCCGAAGCGCGTGGCGCGGGCGATCAGCTGCACCGAGCCGTGCACACGCCGCCAGGCCACCACATGGCGACCGAGCATCCAGTGCGGGTACAGACCGCGCTCGCCCAGACCGCTCACCCGGGTGGCCGCCAGGAGGAAAGGCCTGTCGAACTGCGCCGGAGCGATCTCGATCCAGACCTTCTCGTCCTTCTGCCAGACCGTGAACAGGCCGGGCAGGCGCTTCGCCTCGCGGATCACCTCGGCGAAGGCCGGCCGCGCCGGGGGTGGCGCGGGCGATCGGACGGGGGCCGCGCCAGCCACCGGGGCCGCGGCCAGCGAGCGGGCGGCGGGCGCCGCGCCGGCTGCCGGCGGCGCCGCAGCCGCGGGCACTGATGCCCCCGCCTGGGCCGGCGCCGGCGCCGCCGCGTTCGGCGCGACAGGCGGCGGCACCGCACATGCAGCCAGCAGCAGCGCGCAGGCACCGACGAGAAGACCAGGAGCAGTTGGCAGAGGCATGGGGCGGGCCCGGCAAGGCGAGGAAGACCCGATGGTAAGCCTGAACACCACCGGTTCCTGGCCAGGGGTCCGAGCCGGTGCACTAGAATCCGCCGGTGCGCCTTCTTCGACTCGCTCGCATCGCCCACGTCGTCTGGCGCCATGGCCTGGACGAGATCGCCGCATCCGGCGCGGCCGCCAGCCTGGGCACCCGCGGCTGGCTTTGGCTGGCGCGCCTGCTGCGCCTGGGCCGCCAGTTGCGCCAGCCACGCGGCGAGCGGCTGCGTGAGGCCCTCGAGAGCCTGGGCCCGATCTTCGTGAAGTTCGGTCAGGTGCTGTCCACGCGGCGTGACCTGATGCCGCCCGACATCGCCGACGAGCTGGCCCGTCTGCAGGACCGGGTGCCGCCCTTCCCCGGAGAACAGGCGATCATCGAGATCGAACGCGGCCTGGGCCGCCCGCTCGCCGAGGTCTACGCCGAGTTCGACATCACGCCGGTGGCCTCGGCCTCCATCGCCCAGGTGCACTTCGCGCGGCTGCATGACGGCCGACCGGTGGCGGTCAAGGTGCTGCGTCCGGGCATGGCCCGGGTCATCGAGCGCGACATCGCGCTGCTGCGCGCCTTCGGCGGTCTGCTCGCCCGGGTCTCGGCCGACGGCCGGCGCCTCAAGCCGCTGGAGGTCATCGACGAGTTCGACACCTACCTGCACGACGAGCTCGATCTGATCCGGGAGGCCGCCAACGCCAACCAGCTGCGGCGCAACTTCAGCGGCTCGACCCTGCTGCGGGTACCCGAGATGTACTGGGATGCCTGCGCGGTGAATGTGCTGACCATGGAGCGCATGCACGGCATCCCGATCGGACGCATGGACGAGATGCGTGCCGCAGGCATCGACCTGAAGCGGCTCTCGCGCGAGGGGGTCGAGATCTTCTTCACGCAGGTGTTCCGGCACGGCTTCTTCCACGCCGACATGCACCCCGGCAACATCCTGGTGGGCGGACCGGGGCCCGACTTCAACCGCTACATCGCGCTCGACTTCGGCATCGTCGGCACCCTCTCCGAGTTCGACAAGAACTACCTCGCGCAGAACTTCCTGGCCTTCTTCCGCCGTGACTACCGGCGGGTGGCCGAACTGCATGTCGAGTCGGGCTGGGTGCCGCGCCACACCCGCATCGAGGAACTCGAATCGGCGATCCGCGCCTGCTGCGAGCCCTTCTTCGACCGGCCCCTGCGGGAGATCTCGCTCGGCCTGGTGCTCATGCGCCTGTTCCAGGCCTCGCGCCGCTTCGATGTCGAGATCCAGCCGCAGCTGGTGCTGCTGCAGAAGACCCTGCTGAACATCGAGGGGCTCGGCCGCCAGCTCGACCCCGACCTCGATCTGTGGGTGACGGCCAAGCCCTTCCTGGAGCGCTGGATGGTCGAACGCATCGGGCCGGCGGCGCTGCGCGAGCGGCTTGGCCGCGAGGCCACCCAGTGGGCGCAGACCCTGCCACAGATCCCGCGGCTGCTGCACGGCGCGCTCAGCCGCGCGGCCGCCGGGGCCGACGCCCAGGCCATGCCGCCCTGGGCCGGCGCGCTGCTCGCCGAGGCCCGACGGGCACGGCGCTGGCTGTCGGTGCTGGCCGTGGCGGCCATGCTGCTGGCCCTGGCGCTCGTCGGGCTGCTCGGGTTGGCGCTGCTCTCGGGCTGAGCGCCGAGGCCCGCCGCGCAACGCAGCGCCCCGGGCGCCGTGCGCTCACACACCCGGCGCGTCCAGCCAGACCCGCAGCTGCCGGTTCACCGCCTCGGCTGCCTCGTACTGCACCCAGTGGCCCACGCCGGGCAGCACCCGCGCCTGGCGATCGGGCACCGCCTCGCCGAGGGCTCCCGAAAGCAGGGACGGATCGCAGGTGACATCGTGCTCGCCCCAGAGCAGACGCAAGGGCGCGCGGCACTGCGCCAGCTGCTGCGGCAGGCCGCCGCCGCGCGAGATCTCGCGGCTGCGAAAGCGCGTGGCCAGGCAGGCCCGGGTATGCACCGCCAGCGCTAGCGGGTCGATGGCCTCGGGCTGGTGCAGCATCTGCATGGCGAGGTTGTGGCGCATCACCGCCGCGAGCGCCTGCGGATCGGGATCGGCGAGCGCCCGGCGCCAGGCGAGCATCTCGCCCCGCGGGCGACGCGGCCCGGCATGGCCGGCCGGGCCGAGCAGGATGAGCTGGCGCACCGGCAGACGACCGGCCGCAAGGTGCGCGGCCACCAGCCCGCCGAACGAGAAGCCGGCAAGCTGGCATGGCTGACCCACCCCGAGCAGGGCCTCGATCGACTGCGCCACCCCTTCCACGAGCGAGCTCATCGCGGCCGGCTCGACCGGCTCGGCGGAGTCGCCGTAGCCCGGCATGTCGGCCACCCACACGGCATTGCCCAGGGCGAGGGATTCGATGTTGCGCGCCCAGTGCAGCCAGTTGCCGTGGCCGCCGTGCAACAGCACCAGGGGCGGGCCGTCGCCGAAGCGGCGCCAGCGCAGGTGGCCGGCACCCAGGGGCATGTCGTGAATCCGGGCCAGGCCCTCGAGCCGTCGGATCGGCTCGGGCGTGTCGGGGTGAACGCAGGCAGCGGCAAGGTCGGGGCGGGACATCGGCCGATCATGCGGGCGGCCCGCCGCAGGCTCAAGGCAGGCGGTTCCGAGGGCTGCGCGATGGTGCCTGCCGGCCACGGATTTCCACGACACCCGCAGGCCCACCCCGCCACCGACCGCCGATTGCGGAATACTCGCCCGCAACACCATCTCAAGGGCGCCCGTCATGCTGATCGCCTCCGTGCTGCTTTACCTCGCCATCACCATCGGCATCGGCCTGTGGGCCGCCAGCCGGGTGCACAACGCGAAGGACTATCTGGTGGCCGGCCGCAGCCTGCCGCTCTACATGAACATGGCCACGGTCTTCGCGACCTGGTTCGGCGCCGAGACGGTGCTGTCGGTGTCGGCCACCTTCGCCAAGGACGGGCTGCACGGCGTGCCGGCCGACCCCTTCGGCGCCTCGTTCGCGCTGGTCTTCGTGGCGCTGTTCTTCGCGAAGGCCTTCTACCGGATGGACCTGCTGACCATCGGCGACTTCTATC
Source organism: Quisquiliibacterium sp. (assembly GCF_982640115.1). Lineage (NCBI taxonomy): Bacteria > Pseudomonadati > Pseudomonadota > Betaproteobacteria > Burkholderiales > Burkholderiaceae > Quisquiliibacterium > Quisquiliibacterium sp. Next base: position 4,000 of record NZ_CEXFHW010000084.1, read on the forward strand.
ACAAGCGCTACGGCAAGCTGGTCGAGGTGCTCACCAGCCTGGCGATCACCGCCTCCTATCTCGGCTGGACTTCGGCCCAGCTGACCGCGCTCGGGCTGGTCTTCCATGTGCTGACCGGCGGCGCGCTCGGCCTCAACCAGTGCATCGCGCTCGGCGCGCTCGTGGTGATCGTCTACACGATGTTCGGCGGCATGTGGTCGGTGGCGCTCACCGACCTCTTCCAGACCGTGATCATCGTGATCGGCCTGCTGGTCATCGCCTGGCTGATCGGCGACCTCGCCGGCGGGCCGGCCAAGGTCATTGCGCAGGCCCATGCCGAGGGCAAGTTCGACTTCTGGCCCTCGGGCGGCCTCACCGAGTGGCTGCCCTTCGTGGCGGCCTGGATGACCATGGCGCTGGGCTCGATCCCGCAGCAGGATGTCTTCCAGCGGGTGACCAGCGCGAAGGACGAGCGCACCGCGGTACGCGGCACGCTGCTGGGTGGCGCGGCCTATTTCATCTTCGCCTTCGTGCCGATGTTCATCGCCTATGCCGCGATCGTCATCGATCCGAAGTTCACCGACCTCTTCGCCTCCGAGGACGGCCGCGAGGTGCAGCGCATCCTTCCGGACCTGATCCTCAACCGGATGCCGGGCTGGGCGCAGGTGGTGTTCTTCGGTGCCCTGCTCTCGGCGATTCTGTCCACCGCCAGCGGCGCGCTGCTCGCGCCCACCGCGCTGTTCACCGAGAACGTGCTGCGCCCCTTCATGCCGCGGGTGAGCGACCGGCGTTTCCTGGTCATGCTGCGCACGGTGCTGGTCCTGTTCTCCTGCGCGGCGCTGCTGTTCGCGCTGAACTCGCGCACCACCATGTACGAGATGGTCCAGAACGCCTACAAGGTCACCCTGGTGGGCGCACTGGTGCCGCTGGCCGCGGGCATCTTCTGGAAGCGGGCCAGCGTGCAGGGCGCGCTGCTGTCGATCTTCAGCGGGCTGGTGGTCTGGCTGGGCTGCGAGACCAACTTCGCCGACGCCCTGGTGCCGCCGCAGATCAACGGCCTGATCGCCGCCCTGATCGGGATGGTGGTCGGATCGCTCGCCCCGCAGATCGTGCCCGATCACCGCGGCAACCCATCGCCCACGGCCTGACCCGGCCGGGCGGACCGGCGGGTGCCCTGCCACCACCCGGTGGCCGCTCCGCCTCGCGCTTTCGATGGCACACTTCGGCAGGGCACCAAGCCCTGCCTCTGCAGTCACCGATGTCCGATGTGAACACCCGCCTGGACAAGCCGTCCGCCGACGACACCCCCGGCATCCAGGCCGATCCGAACAGCACCGCATCCCTGGCGCCGCGGCGCTTCATGGTCTGCGACGATCATCCGATCGTCGCCGAGGCGATCGCCGATTGCCTTGAAATGGCCATGCCCGGCAGCCGGATCACCCGCGTGGCCACGCTGCAGGCGGCCCTCGGCGCCCTGCGGGCCCATCCGGCCTTCGATCTGGTGGTGCTCGATCTGGGTCTGCCCGACGCGCAAGGCCTGAGTGCGGTGCGCGAGGCCCGTGAGGCCGACCCGATGTCGCCGGTGGTGGTGGTGTCGGGCAGCGACGACCCCTCGCTCATCCTGGCGGCCATCGAGGCCGGCGCCATGGGCTTCGTGCCCAAGTCAGCCGATCGTCGCACCCTGGTGGGCGCACTGGCCACCGTGGCCGGCGGCGCGCTCTACCTGCCCCCCGGTCTGCCCGGTCCGCCCACCGCGCCGGACGCCGACGGCATCCAGGGCCTCGGCCTGACACCGCGGCAGGCCGATGTGCTGCGCCTGATCCTGCGCGGTCTGCCCAACAAGCTCATCTGCCGCGAGCTGGCGCTGTCCGAGAACACGGTCAAGATCCATGTCAGCAATGTGCTGCAGGTGCTGGGCGCACGCAGCCGCACCGAGGCGGTGGTGATCGCGGCCCGGCTGGGCGTCTCGGTTCGCTGAGCCGCATGCGACTGCCTTCCGGCGCCAGCGCGCAGCTCCTGTCGGCGGCGCTCGCTTCGGGACGCAGTCCGGCCACGGTCAGGGTCCAGCTGCTCGCCCGCGCCGGACGCCTGGGCAACGTGTCGGCGGTGCTGTTCGTGCCCCTCCTGGCCTGGGTGGCGCAGGGGCATGCATCAGACACGCGGCTCGTGCTGTGGCTGCTTGCCGGTGCGCTCATCAGCGCCGCCCGCTTCTGGCTGGCCGGCGCCTGCCTGCGCGCGGTGGAGGCCGGCCCGCTCACCGACGCCCAGGCCGCGCAGTGGCGCAACCGCCTGGTGGCCAGCGGCGCCCTGGGCGGCGCCAACGGGCTGCTGGCCACGCTGCTGCTCGCGCCGGGCATCGACCCCGACGGGATGGCCCTGCTGACCATGCTGCTGGTGTGCTGGTCGACCGGGCCCTTGAGCGCCACCCACGCGGTGCCCGAGCACGCCACCACCTACGCGGCGGTCTTCTTTCCGCCCATGATGCTGTTCTGGCTGGCCAGCCCGTTCCCCGGGGGCTGGGCAGTGGCTGCGGTGCTGGCGCTGCTGGTGGCCTCGCTGCTGGGCCAGTCGCGCGCCAACGGCCGCACCCTGTCGGGCGCGCTCGATCTGGCCGTGGAGCGCTCGCAGCTCGCCCGCGAAGTCTCGCTGCAGCGGACCGAGGTCGAGGCCATCAGCAACGCCAAGTCGCTGTTCATCGCCGCCGCCAGCCACGACCTGCGTCAGCCGGTCACGTCGCTGAAGATCGTGGTCGAGATGCTGCGCGATCCGCGGGTCGAAACCGCGCCCGAGCGCCGCGCTGCGCTGCTCGCGCGGCTCGACACCTCGGTCAATGCCCTCGACGATCTGCTCACCGGCATCCTCGACCTGTCCCGGCTCGAGGCCGATGTGGTCGCTGCCAATCTCGCGCCAACCGCGCTCAGCGCCCTGTTCGAGGGGCTGCGCGAAGCCTTCCTCACGCAGGCCAGCGCGCGCGGCATCGAGCTGCAGTTCGCCCCCACCGAGCTGGTCGTGGTCAGCGACCGGGTGATGCTGGCGCGCATGGTGCGCAATCTGGTCGACAACGCGCTGCGCTACACCACCCAGGGTTCGGTGCATGTGGATGCCGTGCGCACCCCGCAGGGGGTGAGCATCCGGGTGATCGATACCGGCCCCGGCATTCCGGCCGACCAGCACCAGCGCATCTTCGAGGACTTCGTCCAGCTCCACAATCCGGCGCGCGACCGCTCCCGCGGACTGGGCCTGGGCCTGGCGATCGTGCGGCGACTGAGCGCCCGTCTGGGCTACCAGGTCACGATCGCCTCGGAGCCTGGTCATGGCACCACCTTCAGCATCCTCATCCCCGCCGACCGGCTGGCCGAGCGCGCCCTGCTCGAGCCATCCATGCCCGAGGCCGGTTCCAGCTCGCTGCGCGGGCTTCGCGTGCTGCTGGTCGAGGACGACCCGCTGGTTCGCGATGCGCTCTCGCTGGGCCTGGCGAGACTGGGCGCGCAGGTCACGCCGGTGTCGGGCGTGAACCCGCTGCGCGCGATGCTGCAGGACCACCGCACCACACCGGTCTGGGATGCCTGCGTCACCGACATGCGCATGGAGGACGAGTCCTCCGGCTACCAGGTGATCGCGGCGCTGGCCGGGCGGCTGCCCCGTGACCGGGTGGTGGTGCTCACCGGCGAGACCCGCCCCGACCTGGTGGCCGCCATGACCGCCAACGGCCTGCGACTGGTGCACAAGCCAGCCACCTCGGCGCAGGTGGCGGCGGCGCTGCGCCAGGCGCTGGCCGCGGCGCTGAGCGCCGACGCCGGCGAGGCTGCCGGCCTCTGAAGGCGCGCCTAGAGTCCGATCAGGCGCAGGTCCAGCCCGCCCGCCAGCGCCGGCGGGCACCAGTGGTAGGCCCCGGACAGCGGCCGGCTCATGCCGAAGATCGCGTCGCGGGTGCCGTCGTCGGCGCCGATCATGCGCCGCAGCTGCGCCTCGAAGCCGTCGAACGAGGCACCGAAGGACACGAACATCAGGCCGCCCTGCTCGCCCTTCACCCAGGGCATGGAGCGGCGCAGGGTGAACGCCTCGGGCGTGAAGTCCTCCTGGGCGGTGCGCCGCACATGGGCGCTGGCCGGCGCATCCTCGATCTCGGTGTTGTCGGCCAGCCGCCGGCCGATCGCGAGGTCTTTGGCTGCCTGGCTCATCGCGCCGATGGCTGCGAAGTCATGCTGCCAGCGCTGCACGGCCACGAAGCTGCTGCCGGCCAGGCCCGTGGGGCCACCCTGGAGAAACCCGGCCTGCACCGCCGCGTCGCCCACGGGATTTTCGGTGCCGTCCTCGTAGCCGGTGAGATCGCGGCCGCCGCGATGACGGAAGGCATCAAAGGCCTCCTGCGGCAGGAAGGCGTCGCCCAGCATCCGGGCGAGATCGGCGCCCCGCAGATAGAGCTCGCCCGGCTCCTCGCCGCGCAGCCAGCACCAGAGAGCTGCCGGCGTGGCCGGCAGTTCCACGCCCGCGCCCACCAGCGGCGGAAACGGCCGCAGGCCGGGCACCCGGGCCGAGAGCTCGGCCACCAGCGTGGCGCCCAGGCCGACCACCGTGGCTTTGCCATCGGCAGCGCCGGCAAGGGCGCGCAGCGCGGACCGGGGGTCGGCGCCGGCGCGCAGCGAAAAGCTCAGGTAGCGGGCGTGTGGCGGGACGGGATCGAGGATGCCGGTCTGCATGGGGAGGGAATCCGGTTCAGGTGCCGGCCAGCCTGACGAAATCCTGGGCATAGCCGCGAAGGGTCTTGAGCAGATGGGCGCGCTGGGCGGCGCTGGCCCGGGCGAGCAGTTGCGTGGAGAGCTGGTCGCTGAGCGCGACCGCCTCGTCCAGGCGCTGGCGCCGGGCAGGATCGGCCGGGGTCCAGAAGCTCAGCAGGAAATCCCTGACCTGACGGTTGGCCTCGGGCAGCGGCGGACGCTCGCGCGAGAGCCGGGCGAACAGGCCGAGCAGCGCCTGGTTGCGGCGCTGGCGCTCGGCATACCAGAGCTCCTCGGTGGCCGGCATGCCGGCGGCGAGCTGCCGCAGCTCGCGCTCCTGGCCGGCCTCCAGCCGGCCGAGGAAGAACTCGGCCCGCTTGACGACGCGATCGCCGCGGGCCGTCACCCGGTCGGCGGGCTTCTCGGGCAGGAACTTCTCGCGGTACTCCTCGTCGGCCTCGGCCATGCGCCGGCGCAGCCGCTCGAGCTGGTCGGGCCGCAGGGTGAGGGCGAGCTCGGCCACCGCAGGCGCCAGCCGCTCGGCCACGGGCGCCCAGGCGTCGGTCACCCGAGCGCGCCAGCGGCCCACCGCGATCGGCTCGGCGCCGCCGGGGGCCGCGCCGCGCACCTGCGCCTCGACCTCGCCCAGGAACTCGGCATAGCCCGGCAGCTGACCGCGCCGATGCCAGCGGTGAAGCTCGTCGAGCCGGCGCGACACCAGCGCGCGCTGGTCTTCGTCCAGAGCCAGGTAGCGGTCGAGCTGCCAGCTTGACCAGGCTGGCAGCAGGTCGTAACCCAGCCGTGCCATGGTGCAGCCCGAGGCCAGCAGGGCGAGCAGCGTCAGCAGCGCGCCCAGGCGCCAGCCCCGCATGGTAAAATTCCGGGTTGCGCTCAATGGCCGCAAGCCTCTGAAAAGCAAGGAAAAAATGAACATCGTCATCCTCGCCGCCGGCATGGGCAAGCGCATGCGCTCGGATCTTCCGAAGGTGCTGCATCCGATCGCCGGCCGGCCGATGCTGGCCCATGTGCTCGACCGCGCCCGCAGTCTAGCCCCGAAGCGGCTGGTGGTGGTCTACGGCCATGGCGGCGAGCAGGTTCCGCAGCGGCTGGCCGCGCCCGATCTCGCCTGGGCGAAGCAGGAGCCGCAACTCGGCACCGGGCACGCGGTGATGCAGGCGGTGCCGCTGCTCGATGACAGCGTGCCCACCCTGGTGCTCTATGGCGATGTGCCGCTCACCACCGACGCCACCCTGGCGCGGCTGTGCGCCGCCGCGCAGGCACCGGCCGGCGCCGCGCCGCGGCTGGGCCTGCTCACCGTCACCCTGCCCGACCCCACCGGTTATGGCCGCATCGTGCGCGAGCAGGGCCGCATCACCCGCATCGTCGAGCACAAGGACGCCAGCGAGGCGCAGCGCGCCATCACCGAGGTGAACACCGGCATCCTGGTGGCGCCCACGCCGGCGCTCAAGCGCTGGCTGGCCGGGCTGTCCAACCGCAACGCGCAGGGCGAGTACTACCTGACCGACATCATCGCCAGCGCCGTGGCCGAGGGCCTCGAGGTGGCCGGCGTGCAGCCCGATGCCGTCTGGGAGACCCTGGGCGTGAACAGCAAGGCCCAGCTCGCCGAACTCGAGCGCGTCCACCAGGGCAACCAGGCCGCGGCGCTGCTCGAGCAGGGTGTCACCCTGGCCGACCCGGCCCGCATCGACATCCGCGGCAGCCTCGCCTGCGGGCGCGATGTCAGCATCGACATCAACTGCGTGTTCGAGGGCACGGTGGTGCTCGGCGACGGCGTGAGCATCGGCCCCCACTGCGTGCTGCGCGACACCACGCTCGCCGCCGGCACCCAGGTGCTCGCCTTCAGCCACCTCGATGGCGCGCAGGTGGGCGCCGGCTCGCGCATCGGGCCCTATGCCCGGCTGCGGCCCGGCACGGTGCTGGCCGAGGAGGTGCATGTGGGCAACTTCGTCGAGACCAAGGCCGCCCGCTTCGACACCCAGGCCAAGGCCAACCACCTCGCCTATGTGGGCGATGCGGTGGTGGGCAAGCGGGTGAACATCGGCGCCGGCACCATCACCTGCAACTACGACGGCGTGAACAAGCATCTCACCGTCATTGGCGATGACGCCTTCATCGGCAGCGACACCCAACTGGTGGCGCCGGTCACGGTGGGCGCAGGCGCCACCCTGGGCGCGGGCACCACCCTCACCCGCGAGGCACCGGCCGGCAAGCTCACCATCTCGCGCGCCCGGCAGGTCACCGTCCCCAACTGGCAGCGGCCGGTCCGCAAGCCCAAGGAGTAGTCCCATGTGCGGCATCGTCGGCGCGGTCGCGCAACGCGACATCGTTCCCATCCTCATCGAGGGGCTGCGCAAGCTGGAGTACCGGGGCTATGACTCCGCCGGCCTGGCCATCCTGAACGACACCATGTCGCGGGTGCGCTCGGTGGGCCGGGTGGCCGAATTGCAGGCACGCGCCACGGCCGACGGCGCGCAGGCGCCCACCGGCATCGCCCACACCCGCTGGGCCACCCACGGCGGGGTCACCGAGAACAACGCCCACCCGCACGCCTCGCTGGGCGGCGGGCTGCAGGTCTCGGTGGTGCACAACGGCATCATCGAGAACCACGAGGCGCTGCGCGCCGAGCTGCGCGCCGCCGGCTACACCTTCGAGTCGCAGACCGACACCGAGGTCATCGCCCACCTGGTGCACTCGCTGGTCGCCACCGGGCTCACCCTGCTGCAGGCGGTGCGCGCCGCGGTCGAGCGCCTGGAGGGCGCCTATGCCATCGCCGTGATCAGCAGCCGCGAGCCGCACACCGTGGTGGGCTCGCGGCGCGGCTCGCCGCTGCTGCTCGGCGTGGGCAGCAACGGCTCGGGCCAGGGCGAGAACTTCCTGGCCTCCGATGCCTCGGCCCTGCTGCAGGTCACCCGCCATGTCGCCTACCTCGAAGAGGGCGATGTGGTCGAGATCCGCCGCGACGGCTTCACCGTGCTCGGCGCCGACGGCGAGCCCGCGCAGCGCCCGATCGTGCAGAGCCAGCTGAGCGCCGAATCGATCGAGCTGGGCCGCTACGCCCACTACATGCAGAAGGAGATCTTCGAGCAGCCCGGCGCCATCGCCAACACCCTCGAGATGGTCACCGGCGGCAGCTCGCTCTCGCCCGGGCTGTTCGGCGCCGAGGCCCACGAGGTGCTGGCGCGCACGCGCCAGGTGCTCATCCTGGCCTGCGGCACCAGCTTCCATGCCGGGCTGGTGGCGCGCTACTGGATCGAGTCGGTGGCGCGTCTGCCGGTCAGCGTGGAGATCGCCAGCGAGTACCGCTACCGCGAGTCGGTGGCGCAGCCCGGCACCCTGGTGATCACCATCTCGCAGTCGGGCGAGACCATCGACACCCTGTCGGCGCTGCAGCACGCCCACGCCCAGGGCATGGGCGACTCGCTGTCCATCTGCAATGTGCCCGAGTCGGCGCTCATCCGCGCCTCGCGGCTGCGCTTCCTCACCCGCGCCGGCCCCGAGATCGGCGTGGCCTCCACCAAGGCCTTCACCACCCAGCTCGCCTCGCTCTTCGTGCTCACGCTGGTGCTGGCGCGTCAGCGCGGCCTGCTCTCGCCCGAGCGCGAGCATGAGCTCATCACCCAGCTGCGCCACCTGCCGGTGGCCCTGAACCGGGTGCTCGAGTGCGAACCCGCGGTGGCGGCCTGGGCGCAGCGCTTTGCCGCCCGCGACCACGCGCTCTTCCTGGGCCGCGGCGTGCACTTTCCCATCGCCATGGAAGGCGCGCTCAAGCTCAAGGAAATCACCTACATCCACGCCGAGGCCTACGCTGCCGGCGAACTCAAGCACGGGCCGCTCGCGCTGGTCGATGACCGCATGCCGGTGGTGGTGGTGGCCCCCAACGACACCCTGATCGAGAAGCTCAAGAGCAATCTGCAGGAGGTGCGCGCCCGCGGCGGCGAGCTCTTCGTGTTCGCCGATCGCGACACGCGGCTTGCGCCGAGCGACGGCGTGCATGTCATCCACCTGCACGATCACGCCGGCCTGCTCTCGCCCATCCTGCATGTGCTGCCGCTGCAGCTGCTGTCCTATCACGCCGCGCTGGCCCGCGGCACCGATGTCGACAAGCCGAGGAATCTGGCCAAGAGCGTGACGGTGGAGTAGGCGGCAGAGACTGCCGCGATTGCCCATGACCAACGACCCGCTCGCCCTGCGGCTTGCGCCCCTGATCGATCACCCCCTCCATCGCCTGCTCGGGCTGGAGGCGTGCCGCAGCCACGACGGCGAGGGGCATCTCGCCATCACGGTGAGCGCCATCAACAGCAGCCCGGCCGGCGGTCTGCACGGCGGCGTGGTCTACCTGCTCAGCGATGTCTGCGCCATGGTCGGCCTGATGAGCCGGCTGCCGGCCGACCAGCATGCGGTGACCCATGACATCCAGGTGTCGGTCATGCGCTCGGCGGGGCCGGGCGATCGCGTGAGCTTCGACTCGCGCATCACGCACCTCGGGCGTCGCCTGTGCTTCTGCGAGGTGGTGGTGCAAAGCGGCGGGAAAACCCTGGCGAGTGCCCGGGTCACCAAGAGTCTTGTTGCGGCACCGGGGTCGATGACGCCGCCCTGAGGCGCGAGCCGGGACCCTCGCGGGGGGCGCCGGCGCCTGGCAAACCGATACGCGAGGCGACTTCAGCGCATCAGAATCACCTGCTCCCAGGCCTGGCGCGGCGAGAAGATCCGCAGGCTCCCCCGGGGATCCCACCCCAGAACCCGCGGGTCGCCCGTGATGAACACCTCTGCGCCTGCCGTGTGAGCCGCGGCCACGAGGCGGGCATCCGCATCAGCAGCGGGCTCGGCAACATCCGGTACGAGCGCCGCACAGGCCCACAGCGCATCGAAGCGCTCGAGCGCCGGCCCATGGCGAGGGAACTTGCGCCGCAGCACGGCATGCGCCTCCTCACGCACCAGGGCGCTGGTCAGGATGCGATGGCCCCTGGCGTCGATTTCGAGCAGCAGTTCGGCGCACAGGCCGGGAAACACCGCGGCCGACAACCACACATTCGTGTCGAGGAATACCCGCACGGCACCTGCCCACCACTCAGCTGACATCCCGCAGGATGTCCTCCTCGGTCAACCAGCCCGCCGCGCGGGCCTGGGGCACCTCGGACAGGACGCTCCGACCCTCACCCCCGAAGCCGTGCACACACCGCCGCCGTCACCTGCGCCGTGGTGGCCGTGCCGCCCAGGTCGCGGGTGTGCAGGGACGGATCGGCGGTCACCGACTCGATCGCGGCCATCAGGCGGGCGGCGGCGGCCGGCTCGCCGAGGTGCTCGAGCATCATCACCACCGACCAGAAGGTGCCCACCGGGTTGGCCAGGCCCTTGCCCATGATGTCGAAGGCCGAGCCGTGGATAGGCTCGAACATCGAGGGATAGCGCCGCTCGGGGTCGATGTTGCCGGTGGGCGCGATGCCCAGGCTGCCGGCCAGGGCCGCCGCCAGGTCCGACAGGATGTCGGCGTGCAGGTTGGTGGCCACGATGGTGTCGAGCGAGGCTGGCCGGTTGACCATGCGGGCGGTCATCGCGTCGACCAGCTCCTTGTCCCAGCGCACCTGCGGGAACTCGCGCGCCACCTCGGCGGCGATCTCGTCCCACATCACCATCGCGTGGCGCTGGGCATTGCTCTTGGTGACCACGCTGAGCAGGCGGCGCGGCCGCGAGGCGGCCAGCCGGAACGCGAAGCGCAGGATACGCTCCACCCCGGCTCGGGTCATGATCGAGACATCGGTGGCCACCTCGATCGGGTGGCCCTGATGCGCCCGACCGCCCACGCCGGCATACTCGCCCTCGGAGTTCTCGCGCACGATCACCCAGTCGAGATCGGCCGGTGCGCAGCGCTTGAGCGGGGCATCGATGCCCGGCAGGATCCGGGTGGGCCGCACATTGGCGTACTGGTCGAAGCCCTGGCAGATCTTCAGGCGCAGGCCCCACAGCGTGATGTGGTCGGGAATGTCCGGATCGCCGGCCGAGCCGAACAGGATGGCATCCATGTCGCGCAGCGCCGCCAGGCCGTCGGCCGGCATCATCAGGCCATGGCGCCGGTAGTGGTCGCCGCCCCAGTCGAAGTCGGTGAAGGCCAGGCCGAAGCCCGCGCCGGCGGCCGCCAGCGCCTCAAGCACCTGGCGCCCCGCCGGGATCACCTCCTTGCCGATGCCGTCTCCGGGAATGGTGGCGATGCGATAGGTCTTCATGGACGGGGCTCCAGGCGGTGGTCGGTGGACGATGGGCGGTGGACGATGCCCGCACTCTAGATCATGGCCAGACCGACGACCGGCCGCCAGCACCCGCGGCTGACCCGCCGCTCGTCCGCCGGCGCCGCAGCCGCCCTTGCCCCGGCGCAATGCCGCCGACTCCATCGGCAGCAGACTGGCCGACATGACGCCGGCCATCGCGCAAAAGACGCCGCTGGTGAGACTTATTTCCTCAAGTCGCTCATGCAGCGGCCGATGTCTGACGCAAGCGGCGAAGGAAAAGCGCCGTTCGTCGGTGATTCAGAGGGGCTGTCATGCTGCCGATCAAGACCGGAATCCTCATGCTCGTCGTCGCCCTGTTCTTCGGGGTGGTGCGCGTGGAACATGGCCACGACCCGCTCGGCGGCCAGCGCTGGGTGAAGTTCAGCGTGAACGAACGCACCGTGGCGGCCGCCCGCGTGCTGCTCGCGCAGGCGATCGAGGCCTCCGGCGACTGGCGCTCGAGCGAGCCGTCCACGGCCAGTCCGCCACCGCGGGCAGGCCCATCGGCAGGCATGCTCCCGGCATCAGGCCATCCATCCGGGGAAATCCGCCTCCGGTGAGACTTATTTCCTCAAGCGGCTCAAGGAACGGCCGATGACGGAGGAAGCCAGCGGAAGAAAAACGCCGCTCATCCTTCAACGGACACCGACTGCATGTTCCCGGCCAAAGCCGTCCTCGCGCTGCTCGCCCTCGCCGTCACCTTCGGCGTGGTGCGGCTCGAGCACGGCCACGACCCGATCACCGGCGACAACTGGGTCAAGCTGAGCGTCAGCGACCGAACCATGCAAACCGCCCGCGTGGTGATGGCCCATGCCCTCGAAGCCACCCGTGCGATCCAGGACGACGGCGCCGATCCCGGCCCGCGGGTCACCGAGCCCAATCCCCGAACCGCCGGCCGCTGAGCCGCGGTCATTCGCTTACCATCGGGCTCAGATCCGCCCGATCCCCGCGGCGGTCTGTCCACCGGACCCGTCGCATGGACACCAGCCTCACCCTGAAGCAGCGCATCCAGGCCGGCCACACCGCCCTGGGCTCGATGGTCTTCGAGTTCTTCTCGCCAGGCATGGCGCGAATCGCCCGCGAAGCAGGCGCTGACTTCCTGATCTACGACATGGAGCACAGCGGCACCGGCATCGACACCGTCAAGGCGCAGTGCGCGGCCTGTGCGGGCACCGGTCTGGCCCCGATCGTGCGGGTGCCGCACCACGACTACAGCGCGGTCGCCGGCGCACTCGACGCCGGCGCCCCCGGCATCCTGGTGCCGATGGTGGCCAGCGCCGCGC
>NZ_CEXFHW010000085.1:0-16261 GCF_982640115.1 Quisquiliibacterium sp.
TGCCGTACCGTGCCGGCGCCATCGGAGCCCGCGCATACGATCAGGGCGGCGGGACGCCCGGACAAGCGACCCAGCAACGGGTAGTAGCAACGGTCGATCAGGTCTTTCATCTGGCCGGCCATGCTGCCCAGGGTCTCGGGCGTGACGAACAGGTAGCCACCCGCCGCGAGCAGATCGGCTGGCGTCGCCCGGCGTGCGCCGAGCAGGCGCACACCGCCCGGAACTTCGCGGCGCGCGCCCTGCGCCGCAGCGCGGGCAAGCGCCTGACTGCCCCCGGTATGGCTGCACCAGACGATCAGGAGCCCCGGCCGGGGCGCGGCCGGATCCACCCGGCTCAGGCGGCGAGCAGCGCTGCCGGCACCGTCACCGGCATCGCCAGCAGCACCTGCGCGAAGGCCTTGGCGAGATTGTCGGTGCGCAGCGAGGCCATGCCGCCACCGCCGAGCACATCGTGCAGCAGGAAGTTCATGGCGCCAAAGCCCGGCACATCGAAACGCTCGACCAGGCTCGGCTGGTTGTGGGCGAAGTGCGCCGCGACGCGTTCCGGGGTCAGCCAGGCCGACAGATACGGCAGATAGGCAGCTTGCCGCGCAATGACGCCGATGTTCGCCTTGTTGCCCTTGTCGCCGGAGCGGCCGTGCGCCAGGCGCAGCAGCGGCACGGTCACCGACGGCTCGCCGGACCAGTCGGGGGCGCTGGCCAGCGCGAGCTGCGGCGGCAGGTCGGTCAGGGCCGCGTCGGCCCCCGCGGCCAGACCGAGCTCGGTGCGCTGGCCATCGACATCGATGCTCACCGGCACCTCGGTCTTGGACACCAGGAAGGAGAACAGGCGGATCACCGGCGAGGGCGTGGGGCGTCCGCCGCCCAGCCCGCAGGTGCCCGGCGCCATGGAGGTGCCGGCGGGCGCAAACTCGCGGGCGAACAGATCGAGGCTGGCCTTGGCCGGACAGCGCACCGCGATCTTGAGCACCACCTCGCGGCTCTCGGGCCGCGCCGAGGCGCCGAACATGTCCTCGGCGCCGAGCACCTCGAGGCGGGTCTCGCTGTAGGGCGGCAGGCCGGCATCGGCAAGCATGCGGGTGGTCCGGTTCAGGATGGCCTGCCCGGTGCGGCGCGCCTTGGCAGCGGCGTCATGACCCCCGATCACCAGCACGGCCTGGTTGCGGAAACCGTCGGCGAAGGTGGCGCTGACCTTGTAGGTGGTGGTGGGCGAGCGCCCGCGAGCCCCGCTCACCCGCACCCGGTGTTCGCCGACCTGCTCGAAGCGCACCTGGGTGAAGTCGCAGCAGACATCGGGCACGTGATAGGCCCGTGGGTCGCCGATCTCGTAGAGCAGCTGTTCCGAGACGGTGGCCGGGGTGACCAGGCCGCCGGTGCCCGCCGGCTTGGTGACGATGAACGAGCCATCGGCGCGCGCCTCGAGCACCGGAAAGCCGATGTTCTCCCAGTCGGGCACGGTGTCCCAGTCGGTGAACAGACCCCCGGTGCACTGCGCGCCGCACTCGATCAGGTGGCCGGCGAGCGTGCCCTGCGCGAGCTGATCGTGATCGCTGTCGCGCCAGCCGAACTCGTGCATGAGCACGCCCAGCGTGACCGCGGAGTCGACGCAGCGGCCGGTGATCACCACATCGCAGCCCTGGTCGAGCGCGCGTGCGATCGGCACCGCGCCCAGGTAGGCATTGACGCTCACGAACGATGCCGGCATGGGCTCGCCGCTGAACATCTCGCGCACGCCGCGCTCGCGCAGGCCCGGCACGCTCGCGGAGATCTCGTCGCCGAGCACCACGCCGATCTTCAGGTTCAGGCCCAGGGCCTGGGCCACGCGGGCCAGCGCATCACGGCAGGCCAGGGGGTTGACCCCGCCGGCATTGGCCACCACCCGGATGCGTCGCGAGACCAGGTCGGGCAGCAGCGACTTCATGGTGATGTTCACGAAGTCGGTGGCATAGCCGGCGTTCGGGTCCTTCAGGCGCTGGGCGGCAAGGATCGACATGGTCACCTCGGCGAGGTAGTCGAACACCAGGTAGTCGATCTCGGCGCCGCGCACCAGCTGCGGCGCCGACATGGCGGTGTCGCCCCAGAAGCCCGAGGCCCCGCCGATCCGCACGATCTTGTCCGTCATTTCCGTCTCCCTGTCTGTCTGAGGCTCGCCTCGAGCCGATCGACCCGCCGGCTGAGCACGGCCAGCGGCGCATCCTGCGGGCTGGCGGCCCATCCGTCGAGCAGCATGCCCACGATGGTATCGGCCACGGCGGCGGGCTCGAAGGCACGCCGGCGGCCGCGTTCATTGAAAGCCCAGTGTTCGAGCCCGCCGAAGATCAGGTCGCGGGCCAGCGCGCAGTTCAGATCGGCGCGAAGCTCGCCGCGCCGCACGCCCTCCTCGAGGGTCTGCTGCAGGAATCGACTGTAGCGGCGATTGAGCTCATGCAGCTTCGAGCCGAAGTAGGCGCCCTGGCGGCGCGACTCGCGCACGATCAGCGCGCCGAGCGCAGGGTCATCGAGCGAGATCTGGAGGTGGCGCGCCACCAGGAAACGAAGCCGGTCACGGGTGCCGTGGATGGCGTCGAGCCGGGGCGCGACATCGTCGACCAGGGCATCGAAGAAAGCCGCAAGCACGGCGTCGAGCAGCTCGCGCTTGTTCCGGAAATAGGTGTAGATGGTGCCTTCCACGCAGCCAGCCAGCGCAGCGATCTCGCTGATGGAGGCCTCATCGTAGGAACGGGCGGTGAAGACCTCGCGCGCGGCGGTCAGGATCTCGCTGCTGCGAGCCGCCTTGCGGCGCCGCGGCAAAGCGGCCCCGCCCTGTCGGATGAGCTTGGCTGAATCGGATTCAGAAGTGGAAGACACGCCGAAATGGCCCCCGGGTGCTGCATCGCACCTTGACTGTGCCGGATGATTACAGCAACTTAATGAACGAAATTCAATATCTCCAGGCCCACTATCCGCCATGCCACGCATCGACTCCCAGGCAGACACCCACGGCGAGCGCTTCACCAGCCAGCGCCAGCAGATGCTCGAGCTCGTCGCCCAGTTGCGCAACCTGGAGAGCCGCACCGCCGCCGCCTCGGCGCGCGCCAAGCCGCTGTTCGACAAGCGCGGCCAGTTGCTGCCGCGCGAGCGGGTTGCCCGCCTGCTCGATCCCGGCGCGCCCTGGCTCGAACTCTCCACCATGGCTGGCTACTGCCTCGATGACCCCGACCCCGATCGCAGCGTGCCGGGCGGCGGCGTCATCGTCGGCATCGGCTTCGTCAGCGGCGTGCGCTGCGTCATCAACGCCTCCGATGCCGGCATCGATGCCGGCGCCATCCAGGCCATGGGCCTGGAGAAGATCCTGCGCGGGCAGCAGATCGCGCTCGACAACCGCATGCCCTACATCCAGCTCATCGAGTCGGCGGGCGCCAATCTGCTCAAGTACAAGGTCGAGGGCTTCATCGAGGGCGGGGCCATCTTCTACAACCTGGCGCGGCTGTCGGCCGCGGGCCTGCCGGTCATCGGCGTGGTCCATGGCTCGTCCACCGCGGGCGGCGCCTACATGCCCGGCCTGTCCGATTATGTGGTCATGGTGCGGGGCCGAGCCAAGGCCTTCCTCGCCGGGCCGCCGCTGCTCAAGGCGGCCACCGGCGAGATCGCCAGCGACGAAGAGCTCGGCGGCGCCGAGATGCACACCAGCATCTCCGGGGTGGGCGAGTATCTCGCCGAAGATGACGCCGACGCCCTGCGCATCGCCCGTGATCTTGTCGCCCGTCTGGGCTGGAACCGGCTGGGCATGGCGCCGCAGTCGGCCCTTAACCTCGACGCGCCGGCACCGCTCTGGAGCCCCGACGAGCTTGCCGGCGTGGTACCGCTCGACTTCCGTCAGCCGATCGACATCCGCGAGGTGATCGCCCGGCTGGTCGATGCCTCCGACTTCCTCGAGTTCGGCGCCGACTACGGCCCGCAGACCCTCACCGGCCATGCCCGCATCTATGGCATGCCGGTGGGCATCATCAGCAACAACGGCCCCATCGACCCGGCCGGCGCCAACAAGGCCACCCACTTCATCCAGAGCTGCTGCCAGTCGCGCATCCCGCTGCTGTATCTGCAGAACACCACCGGCTACATCGTGGGCAAGGCCAGCGAGCAGGCCGGCATGATCAAGCACGGTTCCAAGATGATCCAGGCGGTGAGCAACGCCAGCGTGCCCTCCATCACCGTGCACTGCGGCGCCTCCTTCGGCGCCGGCAACTACGGCATGTGCGGCCGCGCCTTCGGCCCGCGCTTCGTGCTGTCGTGGCCCAACGCGCGCACCGCGGTCATGGGCGGCGAGCAGGCCGCGCTCACCATGCGCATCGTCACCGAGGCCGGCGCCAAACGCAAAGGCCTCCCGGTGGACGAGGCCGCGCTCAGCGCCCTCGAGAAACGCATCATCGAGAACTTCGATCGGCAGTCGGGGCCGCTCTACACCAGTGCCCGCCTGCTCGATGACGGCATCATCGACCCCCGAGACACCCGCAAGGCGCTCGGCTTCCTGCTGGCCACCTGCCTGGAAGCCGAATCGCGCCGCGTGCAGCCCATGCAGTTCGGCGTGGCCCGGCCCTGAGCCGCCCGCCCCCACCTCTCAGGAGCTTCCCATGATCTACACCGAGCAGCACACCGCGCTGCAGGACTCCCTCAAGCGCTTCATCGACAGCGAGATCAATCCGCATGTCGATGAATGGGAGGCCGCCGGCACCTTCCCCGCGCACGAGATCTTCCGCAAGATGGGCAAGCTCGGCTTCCTGGGCGTGAACAAGCCCGTGGCCTACGGCGGCATGGGCCTGGACTACTCCTACGCCATCGCCAATGCAGAAGCGCTCAATCACATGAACTGCGGCGGCATTCCCATGGCGGTGGGCGTGCAGACCGACATGGCCACCCCGGCACTTGCCCGCTTCGGGTCCGATGAAGTCCGCCAGGAGTTCCTCGTGCCGTCCATCAGCGGTGAGTATGTCGCCTGCCTGGGCGTCTCCGAGGTGGGCGCCGGCTCCGATGTCGCCTCCATCCGCACGCAGGCCCGCAAGGATGGCGATGACTACATCATCAACGGCGGCAAGATGTGGACCACCAACGGCACCCAGGCCGACTGGATCTGCCTGCTTGCCAATACCTCGGAGGGCAACCCCCACCGAAACAAGACCCTCATCTGCGTGCCCATGAAGACCCCGGGCATCAGCGTGGCCCGCAAGCTCAAGAAGGCGGGCATGAACTCCTCCGACACCGCGCAGCTGCACTTCGACGATGTGCGCGTGCCGCAGCGCTGGCGCATCGGCGAGGAGGGCATGGGCTTCACCTATCAGATGCAGCAGTTCCAGGAAGAGCGGCTGTGGGCGGCCACCGGCTGGCTCGCCTCCTCGCGCATCATCCAGGAGACCATCGACTATCTTCGCAGCCGCGAAGCCTTCGGCAAGCCGCTGCTCAACAACCAGTACATCCACTACAAGCTGGCCGAGCTGCAGACCGAGGTCGAGGCGGTGCGCAGCATGCTGCATCGCGCGGTCGATCTCTATCTCGCCGGCACCGATGTCACCCAGCTCGCCTCCATGTGCAAGCTCAAGTGTGCGCGGGTGGCCCGCGAGGTGGCCGACTGGTGCGTGCAGTTCTGGGGCGGCATGGGCTACATGGAAGAAACCCGGGTCAACCGCTTCTGGCGCGACACCCGTCTGGGCTCCATCGGCGGGGGCGCCGACGAGGTGATGATGGGCATCATCGCCAAGACCATGGGCATCATGCCCCGCAACTAGGCCCGCACCATGGCACGCATCCAGACCCTGCTCGTCGCCAACCGCGGCGAGATCGCCTGTCGCGTCATCCGCACCGCGCGCCGTCTCGGCATCCGAACGGTGGCGGTCTGCTCCAGCGCAGACCGCCACGCGCTCCATGTGCGGCTTGCCGACAGCCACATCGAGATCGGCGCGGCGCCAGCAGCCGACAGCTACCTGCGCATCGATCGCATCCTCGACGCCTGCCGGCGCAGCGGCGCGCAGGCGGTGCACCCGGGCTACGGCTTTCTCTCGGAGAGCGCGGCGTTTTCGCGGGCCTGCCGTGAGGCCGGCATCGTCTTCGTGGGCCCCTCGCCCGAATCCATCGCCGCCCTGGGCAACAAGTCGGCCGGCAAGCAGCTCGCCCGCTCGGTGGGCGTACCCTGCCTGCCGGGCTACAACGAGGCCGAGCAGGACACCGACACGCTGGTGGCGCAGGCCCGTGCTGTGGGCGCACCGCTCATGATCAAGGCCGCTGCCGGTGGCGGCGGCCGTGGCATGCGCCGCATCGACTCGCTCGACGACGAGCGCGCGTTGCGCGAGCAGCTCGACGCCGCCCGCCAGGAGGCCGAAGCCGCCTTCGGCAGCGGCCAGCTGCTGCTCGAACGGCTCGTGCTCGAGGCCCGCCATGTCGAGATCCAGGTGTTCGGCGACAGCCACGGCAACTATCTTCACCTCGGCGAGCGAGACTGCTCCACGCAGCGACGCAACCAGAAGATCCTCGAGGAGGCACCCGCACCGGGCGTGAGCCCCGCGCTGCGCGACGCCATGGGCCAGGCCGCCATCCAGCTGGCGCGCGCCGTGCGCTACGAGGGCGCCGGCACCATCGAATTCCTGCTCGCGCCCGACGCAAGCTTCTACTTCCTCGAGATGAATACCCGCCTGCAGGTGGAACATCCCGTGACCGAGGCCGTCACCGGCCTCGATCTGGTCGAGTGGCAGTTGCTGGTCGCGCAAGGCGAGGCCCTCCCGCTCAGCCAGGAGCAGATCCGCTGGCAGGGGCATGCCATCGAGGCCCGGCTGTGCGCCGAAGACGCCTGGAATGGCTTCGTGCCGCAGGCCGGCGCGGTGCTGGGATGGCAGCTGCCCCGGGGCCGGGCCATCCGGGTTGATCATGGCCTCACCGACCATCCCGTCATCCCGCCCCACTACGACTCCATGATCGGCAAGCTGATCGCCCACGGCCCCGATCGGGAATCGGCCCGGCGCTCGCTGATCACTGGCCTTTCGGAAACCTCCGTGCTGGGCGTGATCACCAACCGCGACTACCTCATCGCGTGCCTGCAGGCCGAGCCCTTCGTGACCGCCCGGCTCTCCACCGCGTGGCTGGGCCAGCATGCCGATACCTTCGCTCGCCCCGCGCCGAGCCCGGCCTGGTGGGCCATCGCGGCTGCCTGTCAGATGCAGGCCGGTGGCGCGGGCTACGGGGAGTTCGCCAACTTCACCAGCACCGGCCGTCGAGCCTGGCCCCTGCTGCTGGCCGTGGCGGGCCAACAGCAGGCCATGCAGGTCAGTGCCGGCGAACCGGGCCGCTTCGACATCACGGTGGGCGAAGCCCGCATTGATGTCGCGCTCGAGTCTGGTGCCCATGGCTTGCTGCAGGCCACGGTCGATGGCGTGAGTCACCGGGTGCACTGGCGCGCAGGCGCCGAGGGCGCCTGCCTCGATGCACTGGGCGTGTGCGCCAGCCTCACCGACCGTACCCATGAGGGCGCGCGCGGCGAGCGCAAGGCCAGTGGCCGCATCGCGTGTGCCATGCACGGGCTGGTGGTGAAGCTCGCCGTTCAGCCGGGCGAACAGGTTCAGCGCGGGCAACTGCTGCTCGCCATCGAGGCCATGAAAATGCAGCACCGCATCGAGTCGCCCATCGACGGTACGATCCGCGAGATCGGCGTCGCCGAAGGGCAGCAGGTCTCGCCGGGGCGTCTGCTCGTCATGGTCGAGCCTGTTGCCGCGCCGACCTGATCCGCGCATCGCGCCCGCTCCACGCTGTTGCATCCCGTCCCCACCCCGAACAGGATTCCCCCATGTCCGACTCCCCCGTGCTCTACCAGGTTGATGGTGCCGTCGCGACCATCACGCTGAACCGGCCAGATGTCCTCAATGCCCTGAACACCGCGCTGATGCTCGCCCTGCGCGAGGCCGTCGAGAAGGCCGCCGCCGATGCCGCGATCCGGGCGGTCGTGGTCACCGGTGCCGGCCGCGGCTTTTCTGCCGGCGCTGACCTTGCCTCCTCGTCCGGCGGCACGGGCAATGCGGGCACCACGCTGCGCGAGCGCTATCACCCGGTCATCCTGGCCATGCGCGCCATGCCCAAGCCGATCATCAGCGCGGTCAATGGCGTGGCGGCCGGCGCGGGCATGAGCATCGCCATGGCCGGCGACATCATCCTGGCCGGCCGCTCCGCGAGCTTCCTGCAGGCCTTCTCCAAGATCGGTCTGGTGCCCGATGCCGGCAGCACCTGGTTCCTGCCCCGCTATGTGGGCGATGTGCGGGCGCGCGCGATGGCCATCCTGGCCGATCGCATCAGCGCCCAGGACGCGCAGTCCTTCGGTCTGGTGTGGCAGGTGCATGA
This sequence comes from Quisquiliibacterium sp., assembly GCF_982640115.1. Lineage (NCBI taxonomy): Bacteria > Pseudomonadati > Pseudomonadota > Betaproteobacteria > Burkholderiales > Burkholderiaceae > Quisquiliibacterium > Quisquiliibacterium sp. The sequence goes on from NZ_CEXFHW010000085.1 coordinate 8,353, forward strand.
AGACGCCGAACTGCTGCCCAAGGCCCAGGAGATGGCCCAGCGGCTGGCGGCCATGCCCACCCGGGCCTACGCCATGATCAAGCAGGCCCTCAACGACAGCCATCAGCGCGATCTCGCCACCCAGCTCGAGCTGGAGGCCGACCTGCAGGTCGAGGCCGGCAAGACCGAAGATTTCCGCGAAGGCGTGGCCGCCTTCCTGCAGAAGCGGCCCCCGCAGTTCAAGGGCCGCTGAGCCGTGAGCGCGCCGCCAGCCAGCTCGCACAAGAGCCGGGGCGGCCCGCGGCGCCTTGCCGCGGCAGTGCGCTACTCGCTGCAGGGCCTTGGCGACGCATGCCGTCGAGAGGCGGCGTTTCGCCAGGAACTGGCCCTGGCAGCGGTGCTGGTGCCTGCGGCCCTGCTGCTGCCCTTCAGCGCGGTGGAGCGCGTGCTGTTGATCGGCTCGCTGCTGCTGGTGCTGATCGTGGAGCTGCTGAACTCCGCGATCGAGGCCACGGTGGATCGCATCTCGCTTGATGACCACCCCATGGCCGCGCGCGCCAAGGATCTCGGCAGCGCTGCGGTGATGCTTACCCTGGCCCTGGCGCTGATCACCTGGGCGGGCATCGCCGGGCCGGTGCTGTTCGGTCTGCTCAGCACCGGCGGCTGAGGCGACTCGGCCTACTTGACGCTCAGCCCCATCGAGCGGGTGACCAGCTCTTTCATGATCTCGTTCGTGCCGCCGTAGATGCGCTGCACGCGGGCATCGGCATAGGCACGGGCGATGGGGTACTCCCACATGTAGCCATAGCCGCCATGCAGTTGCACGCACTCGTCGATCACCTTGCACTGCAGGTCTGAGCACCAGTACTTCGCCATGGAGGCCGTGGCGGTATCGAGCTTGCCCACCATGAGCAACTCAATGCACTTGTCCACGAAGACGCGCGCCACCTGAACCTCGGTCTGCGCCTCGGCAAGCTTGAAGCGGGTGTTCTGATAGGCCGACACGGTGGTGCCGAAAACCTTGCGCTCCTTCACATAAGCCACGGTCCAGTCGATGGCCGCCTGCGCGGACTCCACCGCCGAGATGGCGATCTGCAGCCGCTCCCAGGGCAGTTCCTGCATGAGATAGATGAAGCCCTCGTTCTCGCGGCCCAGCAGGTTGCTCACCGGCACCTTGACGTTGTCGAAGAAGAGCTCGGAGGTGTCCTGCGCCTTCATGCCCACTTTCTTCAGCCGCTTGCCCTTCTCGAAGCCCGCCATGCCCCTTTCCACCAGGAGCAGGCTGGTCCCCTTGGCACCCGCCGACGGATTGGTCTTGGCAACCACGATCACCAGGTCGGCGAGGTAGCCGTTGGTGATGAAGGTCTTGGAGCCGTTCAGCACATAGTGATCACCATTGCGGGTCGCGGTGGTGCGCACACCCTGCAGGTCGGAGCCCGCAGCCGGCTCGCTCATCGCGATGGCGCCGATGATCTCGCCCTTGGCCATGCGCGGCAGGAAGCGCTGCTTCTGCTCGTCGGTGCCGTAGCGGTTGAGATAGGGAGCGACGATCTCGGAGTGCAGCCCGAAGCCCAGGCCGGTGGCGTTCACGCGCGCCACCTCTTCCATGAGCACCACCGAGTAGAGCTTGTCAGCGTCGGCGCCGCCGTACTGCTCGGGCATCGAAGAGCAGAGAAAGCCGTTGGCACCGGCCTTGGTCCACACCTCGCGGTCGACATAGCCCTGGTCTTCCCAGGCCGCGTGATGGGGCACCACCTCGGTCTCGAGGAAGCGACGCAGCGAGTCGCGATAGAGGGTGTGGTCCTCGTTGAAGAGGGTGCGGTCGATCATTGTGGTTCTCCGTGTCGTGACCCGGCAAAGGTACCAGTTTCTTCCATTAGACTTGCCTGCAGACCCGACAGTTCAGCCGCCCTCTCAGACCCCGGAGTTCCAAATGACAGAAGCCTTCGTCTTCGACGCCATCCGCACCCCGCGCGGCCGCGGCAAGGCCAGCGGTTCACTCCATGAAGTCAAGCCGGTCAGCCTGGTGACCGGCCTCATGCATGAACTTGCAAGCCGGCACCGTCTAGACACGGCACAGGTCGAGGATGTGATCCTCGGCGTGGTGAGCCCGGTGGGCGAACAGGGCGCGGTCATCGCGAAGACCGCCGCGCTGGCGGCCGGCTGGAGCGAGCAGGTCGCCGGCGTGCAGATCAACCGGTTCTGCGCCTCGGGTCTGGAGGCGGTCAACCTGGCCGCGCAGAAAGTGCGCTCAGGCTGGGAAGACCTGATCGTTGCCGGCGGCGTCGAGTCGATGTCCAGGGTGCCCATGGGCTCCGATGGTGGCGCCTGGGCGCAAGACCCCGAGACCAATCTGCGCACGGGCTTCGTGCCGCAGGGCATCGGCGCGGATCTGATTGCCACGCTCGACGGCTACACCCGGGACGAGGTCGATGAGTTTGGCGTGAAGTCCCACCAGAAGGCCGCAGCCGCTGCGCAGGCCGGCCACTTCCTGCGTTCCATGGTGCCCGTGCGCGACGCCATGGGCCTGTCGATCCTGGACCGGGATGAAACCATCCGCCCACAGACCACGCTCGAATCGCTGGCGGCGCTGCCAGCGTCCTTTGCCAAACTCGGGGCCATGGGCTTCGACGCCGTGGCGCTTCGGAAGTACCCCCAGGTGGAGCGCATCAACCATGTCCACCACGCCGGCAATTCGTCCGGCATCGTTGATGGCGCTGCGGTCGTTCTGATCGGCAATGAGGACGCCGCAAAGCGATTGGACCTCACCCCGCGGGCAAGAATCCTCGCAACCGCGCTGACCGGCACCGATCCCACCATCATGCTGACCGGCCCGGCGCCAGCCAGCCGCAAGGCACTCCAAAAGGCAGGACTGACCGTCGATGACATCGACCTCTTTGAGGTCAATGAGGCCTTCGCCGCGGTGGTGATGCGGTTCATGCACGAACTGCAGGTGCCCGCGGAAAAGGTGAATGTCAATGGTGGCGCCATTGCCATGGGACACCCTCTTGGCGCCACAGGCGCCATGCTCCTGGGAACGCTGATCGACGAACTGGAGCGCCGGAACCTGAAGCGCGGCCTGGTAACGCTTTGCGTGGGTGGGGGAATGGGGATTGCTACGGTGGTGGAGAGGGTCTGATTCCCGAGGAGAGCTGCTCCAGACTCTGGTCACGGGTGACTTGGGGATCGAGCATGCTCGAGGAGGCGCGGCAAAAGCGCGGAACCCTGCTCACTGTCGGGCAAGACGACCAAGCCTGCAGATGGAATATCGGCAGTACGAGCGCCCATATACACAATTACCGGAAGCCCTGCGGAATCTGAAGACTGTGCAGCCCGCCTACTCCAGATCTTTGCCACTGATTCCTGATCTACGCAAACAATTGATGAGACGCTGCCCTCCGGGTGCAACCAGTAATCGCCAGGCACCGCATCGTGGTCATACATCTCCACGGAGAACGCTTCGCTACGCAAAATATCTTGCGCACGCACCGCAGCCTCGCGATTCGTCTCGAATAAAACAACCACCTTTGAGCGGCTCCCGGGCTCTTCACTATAACTTCCTCCAGATGACTCATCGGCGGCACGAAAACCATCCCTGTCGTCTTTGACTACCAGGGGTAATCGCAAGCGAAACACAGTCCCGCGGTTCAAGAATGAGCGAAAGCTTATTGCATGTCCCGCCAGACCACTCACCGTCGTGTCCACGAGATATAGACCCAGACCAGATCCGTAATCTCCGATCAAGTCTCGTCTGTCCGGGTGCAAGTCGGATCCCGCCCCTGTCTTGAAGGGTAGCCACATCTCCTTTCGCAAAGCGACAGGTATACCTACACCGTTATCCGCAACAAGAATCGTGCACTGCCCACGTCGTGACCGCACAGCCACACGTACGCGCGCGGGTCCGCCGGAGGAATTTGGGGAGTGGCGAATCGCATTGATCACGAGGTTTACTAGTATCTGCCGCACCGCAGCTGCATTCGAACTGATAATCAGATCAGGCTCACAGGAGTCAAACTCCAATTCCACACCACGGACACCCGCTTCTATTCGTGCCAGATAGGCGGCATCGGCAAGCACATCCGCGACTCGTACATCCGAGATCCGAATACTCGCCTGCCCGCCAATAGTACGCCCCCAAACATGAATATACTCAAAAGTATTGTCGAGCAACCTGACAGCATCGGCAATACCCGATAAGCGCCCAGCCTCTTCTCTGGGCGAGCTGGCCACCAGCGCCGGGCTCACAAGAGTTCTCAATGCGACGAGCGGTTGCCGCAACTCATGCTCGGTCGCAAGCAACAGCTTTCTTTGCAGCAAATCAGATTGGCGGAGACGTTGCATATCTTCGAAGATCACACGATCTTGACTCTTGTTGATGCACAACCATAAAAAACCGAAAGCATTCATCGCAGCCACATAAAACAACGCATGTGTAGCACTGCTGTCCGGACTCGCAATAAGCCCAATCTGAAACATCATCAATACCGACAAGCCACCACCAATTGAAAGAGCCAACAAGGGCTCGAGTCTTAGCGCAAAATAATGCACGCATAGCGCCAGAAATAACGGCGCGCTCAGTTCCAGCCACGTCAATGACAAACTCGCCGGCCTGTGATACACAACGACCAGAACCATGAAAATAGTCGAAAAACTCACAAGCGACGAAAGTATGTATAGGGCTGAAGGATTCGTATTTCGCCACCGGACGAGGTAGACGCAAAAGCCGCCCAGGAAGAGAAGCGCTATTACACGAGCCAGTGACACATGCATCTCTGCGCCTGAGAGAAGCCCGGCGACCAGAAAATATGAAAAGCCAATCAAACCCACCAGGACGCCAAGAATTACCCCTGACCGCCTCCGCGCGGTAGCATGTGAGGAAAAATCCTGAGACCGCAAAATCGACATCCATTCAGAATTCAACAAGGTGATCATATCTGCCTCCTGTATTCCCAATCCTCGTCTCGACATTAAGAAAAATGCAGTCAATGCTGGCAATTGCAAAAAACGTCAGTTCTTATAGTATGATATGGACGCGCGGAGCCTTGGCGATAGACCGATAGACTAGGCCCTCGCGCTAGGCTATCCCAGCTCATTTCATTGGTGGCTTTCGAAAACCATGACCTCGACCGAGAAAAGTCTGCCCTCAACTCTGCCTAGCTCCGCCGCCGGTACGAGCAACAGGGTTCCCAAAAGCGTCACGCTCCCATTCACAGTCCGCATTGTGCGAACACAGGACCAGCTCAGCCAAGCGGTGAGCCTACGAGCAGAGGCGTATGGGCGGCATATGCCCGCCCTCGGCGAACTTCTGAAACAGCCCGAAGACCTGGACCGCAACGGGGACACAATCGTATTTATCGCCGAAGGGAAGGCGGACCGGGAAACCCTGGGAACAATTCGGATCCAGACAAATTTTTCGAGCCCACTTGCACTGGAAACTTCGATCGACCTTCCGCCGCGGTTTGCGGGTCGGCCCGCAGCAGGCGTTTCACGCTTGGCTGTCAAAGCGGGCCCACGGGGAAGACTTGTAAAGCTTGCCTTGTTCAAAGCGCTTCACCGTTATTGCCTAGCTAAACAGGTCGAGTGGCTGCTCATTGGCGCACGCCCCCCTCTTGATCAGACCTATGTTGACCTGGGTTTCGTCGACATGTTTGAGGATGGCCAACTGCGCCCTCTTGCGACAGCCGCCGGTGTTCTCCATCGCATCCTGTGCTTTGAGGTCTTCACCGCCGAGAGACGATGGCACACGCTATCCCACCCCCTCTATCTATTCATGGGGGAAAGATTTCATCCGGACATCGAGGTCTTTTCCTCCGTGAGCAACATCTGGGCACGACCGCGCCAGCAATCACGCAAGGATACCCCGCCAGAATTCGAAACATTCCTTCCAATTATTTGAGAGTCAATGCGCACCCGAAGAGGGAAATCTCGGGAGGAACATTCCAGCTTTCATCTTGTAAAGACGGTACTCCTCCGCCAGATCCGAAGCCTCAATCACGCCCTCTTCAAATTTCACGGTCAAGTAGTACAGGTAAATCATAGCGCCGACCAATAAAAAAGCGACAATCGTCGGTCCGATCATGCATGCGCCAACCCAGCAGAGCATGTATGCGCTATATATAGGATGCCGCACATATCTGTACGGCCCCCTACAGACCAGAAAGTCCGGAGCACGGACGCTGTATGCAATGCCTGGCCGTCGATCACCATGCGCCCTCGTCGCAAAGGCGAAGAGGAGCATGGAGGCTACGAATAATGCAAATCCCAAACCATATAACGGAGCAGCAATCAGTCCAACTGGATAGACAGCATTCACTGGAAGAACAACCCCTGCCAATGTACCCACGCGCGCAAGGATTACCCTCCCGGCATCCCCGCCTCCACTCCTGTCGAAGAATCTCGTCCGTGCACGTGCAAATACAATCAAGCATGCAACGAAAATCACGACACAAATGGCTTTCAAGGCATATCCTTCAATGACGAGTCGAACTCTGGATTGACCGAGACGACCAGTAAAGCGTAGAAAACCGCTCCGCCTACACCATCACAAGGCTACCATAGTCATGGAAAAGCGTGCGGAAGCTGCCTCTCTCGCATCTTTAAAGATGATCGAGCCGAGTCCCTGACAGCTCAGCAGCCACTCCTACCACCTAGCCGTCCATCCGTCGCCCCTTGCTCATGCTGGGGCGGCAGTCGCCGCTAACCTTCGGGAGCGGGCATCTCGCCCGGACTGTCTCCCGACCAATGCTCCTCTCACTCCTCGATCGTTCCGTCAAACTCGGCGTTGTTGTCCGCAATTGCATTGCCGGCGCTGCGGCCGTGATTGGTCTGGCCCTGGTGGTCGTCCTCCTCCGCGCCCCCACACCGGCGAATGAATCCAGCACCCTCCAGTTCGTCTTCCTTTCGGATCTGAAGTCGCAAGAAACCTCAGCATCTGCACTCGGAAAGCTTTGGAATGAATCGCCAGATACAGCCGAATTGTCAACGGCTCGCAGGGAAACTCCTTTCTGGCTTCTGTCTCAATCCATCACGCCCGGAGCGAACCAGACCCAGTCCATTGAATTGCCCTCACGCCACCTCACCAGCGTAAAATACTGGTATGTCGATGCCGCTGGCAGCATCCTGGAGAGCGGCGAACACTCCCGGGAAGCTGCAACCGGTTCCATTCGGCCTTCACGGGCCGGATTTGTCATCTCGGCCCCCCAGAGTCTCGGGGAGCTTAGGGTGCTTCTCCGACTCGAGGCAGTAGGTCCTGCCCGCCTCAGCATCGCATCCCGCAGCGATCAAGACATCGAGGCTTCCGAGAGATTCTTCGAACGCAGTGGTGGGGTGCTGTTTGGCAGCCTGCTGATGATTGCGGCGTTCAGTTTCCTTATTTCGCTTCTGGCGAGAGAATTCACCTTCTTTCTCTTTGGCGGTTGGGTACTTGCGAGCCTAAGGCTGTCCTCCTACACGGCAGGCTGGGACATGGCTTGGCTCGGTTTATCATTCATCGAAAGCCTTCCCACCATCTCGAGGAATTTGCCACTTGGGTGCTATGCGCTCCTGACAATTGCTTTGTTCTGGTCCATCTTCAAGAGAGACGTAACGCGGCTGGGTAGTGCCAAGACACTGAAAATTCTCTTCGCACTGTCCCTGGGTCTGGTGCTTCTGGCGCCACTCACGCCACACAAGCATTTTCTACCCATCCTTTGGCTTGTGGTCATTCCAAGTGTGACCTTTCTCATATGGCTCACGCTGCGTATCTTCTTGAACACAGGCTCAAGCTCTGCCGCATGGTATGGCGCATCCTGGCTGGCTACATTCAGTGGCGCGCTTGGTGACATCGCACATGCAACGGGGCTAATGACGAGCAAGCCCACTCTCGCGAATAGTTTGGCAGCATCAGTTGCCGCCGCCCTTTTGGCAGGCATCGCCATTGCGCAACGTCTGA
>NZ_CEXFHW010000086.1:0-16111 GCF_982640115.1 Quisquiliibacterium sp.
GGCAGTACGGCGGCCCTCAGTTCCTCTATGCGCTGCTGCTGGGCATGTCCCTGCACACGCTCGGCGACAGCGATCAGGCCCGGGCCGGCATCGAACTGTGCATGAAGTGGCTGCTGCGCCTGGGCGTGGCGCTGCTGGGCGCGCGCATCGCCCTGGCCGACCTCGCGTCCCTCGGCTGGGCCACCGGCCTGCTGGTGGTGGCCTGCGTGGCCTCCACCCTGGCCATGGGCTGCCTGCTCGCGAAGCTGCTGCGGCTGACGCCGGCGCAGGGCCTCCTCTCGGGCGGGGCCACCGCGATCTGCGGCGCCTCGGCGGCGCTGGCCATCGCCGCGGTGCTGCCGCGATCGCGCGACCAGGAGCGCTTCACGCTGCTGGTGGTGGTGGGCGTGTCCACGCTGTCAACCATCGCGATGCTGATCTACCCGATGATCACCGCCGCACTTGCGCTCCCGCCGACGCTCGCCGGCGTATTCCTGGGCGCCTCCATCCATGATGTGGCCCAGGTGGTGGGCGCGGCCTTCATCGCCGGCCCGTCAGTGGGCGAGCCGGCGGTCATCGTGAAGCTCGCGCGCGTGACGCTGCTGGCGGCGGTGGTGCTGGGCATCGGCATCTGGGCCCGCTCCGCCTTGCCGGCCGCCGACGACACCGTACCGCTGCGCAAGCCGGCGCTGCTGCCCTGGTTTCTGCTGGTGTTCCTGGCCCTGGCCGCGCTCAACACCCTGGGCGCCGTGCCCGCGGCGGCGCAAGGCCCGATCGGCGATGCGTCGCGCGCCCTGCTGGTGATGGCGATCGCCGCGCTCGGCCTGCGCACCTCGGTGGCGGCGCTGCGCGAGGCCGGCTGGCGGCCGCTGGCGATGATGGTGGGCGAAACCGTCTGGCTGGCGATGCTGGCCCTGGCCGGCGTGCTCTGGATGGCCGCGCGCTGAGCAGGCCGCGCTGAGCAGGCCGCGCGGGGCGCTGCGCCCGCGCGCGAGCCCGCCTCGCTCAGAGCACGCAGCCGAAGTGCGCCGAGGACACCAGGCGCACGTACTTGTCGTGCACCGAGCCCACACGCACCCGATCCGAAAGGTCGGGCGCACGCCAGTCGGCCATGCGGCGGGCGATCTCCTCGTCGGAAGCCTCGAGTTGCAGGGTGCGCGCGCCGGGATCGATCACGATGGTGTCGCCATCGCGCACTGCCGCGATCGGGCCGCCGCGGGCAGCCTCGGGCGAGATGTGGCCGATCAGGATCCCGTGCGAGACACCGGAGAACCTGCCGTCGGTGATCAGGGCGACATCCTCGGCCAGACCTCGGCCCTGCAGCTGGATGGTGAGCATCACCATCTCGGGCATGCCCGGCCCGCCCACCGGCCCGACATTGCGAACCACCACCACGGTACCCGGCACGATCTCGCCGGCGCGGATCGCCGCCATGGTGGCGGCCTCGGACTCGAACACCCGCGCCGTGCCGCGGAACACGCCCTTCTCGAGGGTCTTGCCCGAAAGCTTGAGCACGCAGCTCTGCGGCGCAATGTTGCCCTTGAGTACGCTGATGTGATTGTTGGGTGCAGCCAGCGGGCGCGACACCGGCCGCACGAGATCCTGCTCGCCGAGCTGCTCGAGCGTGGGCACATCGGCGAGGTTCTCCGCCAGGGTGCGACCGGTGACGGTCATCACATCACCATGGAGCAGACCGTGACGCAGCAGTTCCTTCATGACCAACGGCACGCCGCCGAGCTGATGCAGACTCACCATCGCGTAGCGGCCATGCGGCTGCAGGTTCGCGATCAGCGGCACGCGCTCGCCCACCGCCTGGATGTGCTCGATGGTGATCGGCACCTGCGCCTCGCGGGCGATGGCCAGCAGATGGAGGTAGACATTGGTGGAGCCGCCCATGGCATACACCGTGGTGATGGCGTTCTCGAATGCCTTGACGGTCATGATGTCGCGCGGACGGATGCCGGCGGCCATGAGACGGTAGAGCGCATCCACGCTGGCGCGGGCCTGGGCGCGGACATCGGGGTGGATGTCGCTCCTGGCGTCGAAGTCGGCGGGATGCGAGGCGCCGTGCGGCAGCATCATGCCGATCGACTCGGCCACGGTGCTCATGGTGTTCGCCGTGAACATCGCGCCGCAGGTGCCGCTGCCCGGCATCACATTGCGTTCGAGCTCGAGCAGTTCCTGTGCCGATATGCGCCCGGCCTCCTGCGCGGCCCGGCCCTCGGCGTAGTCCATGATGGTGATGTTGTTGCCCTTGGAGGCCCAGGGCTCGAAGGGCACCTGCCCTGGCGAGCTCGTGCCCGGATACAGCACCAGTCCGAAGGCATTGGTGCGCGCGAGCGGCATGAGCGCAGCCGCGCCGGTCTTGTCGCAGCCCGAGATCACGATCATGGCCTCGCCGTGGTGGGCGTAGTGGCCGATCTCGAAGCAGTCGGCCGCGACATCGCGCGAGACCAGGCTGTAACCGGCAGTGGGCGTGCCCTGGGTGAGCGCATCGGACACGGCCGGTGCACCCACCACCAGGCCCTGCCCGCCGCGCTCGGCGAGCAGATCGATCAGCAGGTCGGTGACTGTGCGCACCCGGTTGTTGCAGCGGTGGGCGTTGGTCCAGGCACTGGCGATGGTGACCACCGCATTGGTGTCGGCGGCCTTGTCGGGATCGAAGCCGGCGGCTCGCAGTTCGACGCGGGATTTCTTCCAGAAGATGGGGCTGTCTTGGCTCATGGCGCATCCTTGAGAGGGCGGCGCTCAGGGTAATGCAGCCCGCGGCCTGCGGCCAGCGCGGGGCCGGTCTGGTGGACCGGACCGGCTCAGCCGAACAGGCCGATGTTGCGCACCGAGTAGTTCCCGATCTGCGGCAGCACCGTGGGCAGGTCGGTTGCCGACACCCCGAACCAGGTAGCCAGGGTGGCGCCGAGCTGATCCACCGCAGTGGTCGGCAGCAGCCGGCCCTGGCCGACATCATCCGGTCCGTTGTTGGCCAGCACGGGAGCACTGCCAACCAGGCGACGACCGCGCACCGCGCCGCCCATGACCAGGTGATGGGCGCCCCAGCCGTGATCGGATCCGTCACCGTTGGAAGTGAGCGTGCGTCCGAAGTCGCTGGCAGTGAAGGTGGTGACCTGGTTCTGAAGGCCGAGTTCGGTCAGCGCCGCGTCGAAGGCCTGCAGGGCACCGGCAAGCTGGGTGAGCAGCGCGGGATGGTCGACCAGCAGGTTGTCGTGGTTGTCGAAGCCGCCCAGGCTCACGAAGAACACCTGCCGACGCGCGCCGAGCGTGGCCCGCGCCGAGAGCATGCGCGCCACCATGCGCAACTGCCCACCGAGGCCGGTGCCCGGGAACACCGTGCTCAGCGTGGGGGCGGCAGCCAGCGCCGCGCCGACCTCGGTGCTGGCGCTGATCGAGCGGCTGACCAGGCGGGCGTGTTCGCGCTCATGCAGGTTGCTGCCCGATGCGCTGGTGCTCAGGGCGCGCAGCGCCTGCGCGGCCGCCGCCGAGCCGAAGAGGGTGGCGCCGATCCCGGTGATGGCGGTGGCCCCGGTGCTGCTCATCTGGTACTGCACCGCAGATCGGCCGGCGAGGTAGACCGCATTGCCCGAGACGCTGATGCAGGTGAAGGTGGCATTGCCATTGCCGGCCGCGAACAGGTCGCCGATGCGTCCACCCCAGCCCGAAGTGGCGCCCTCGGGCAGGCAGGACTGCCAGACCGACTGCTGGTCGTTGTGCGAGAAGAGCTTGGGCGGCAGCGGCACCGATCGGGCGGTGTACTGGGCCTTGGTGGTGGGCTGCACCAGCGGCCCCACATTGAGCAGCACCGCCAGGCGGCCGGCATCGAACACCGGCAGCAGGGGCGCAAGCTCGGGCGCCAGCGCGAGCTGCTGGCCACCCGACAGCGGATTGAGCGGGTTGAGCACCGTGCCCGCGAGCCGGCTGCGGGCGATCGCGAGCGTGGAACGCAGCGTGGCGTAGTTGGCGTGGCCGGCCGCGTCATAGGGGATGACGGTATTGCCATGGTCGTTCCCGCCGAACAGGAACACGCAGACCAGCGACTTGTGATCGCCTGCCGATTGTGCAGCGGCCTCGCCGATGGCTGCCAGGCTGAGCGCAAGCGGCGCCGCAGCGCCGCCGATACCCAGGGCGGCAGCGCGCCGCAGGAACTCCCGTCGGCTGGCGGCAGCGGTCATCGCAGCGTTCTCACTTCTGGACCAGATACTCGGGGCAGGCCATCACCAGCAGCACCGCGGCGCGCACCCGGTTCAGGCGCTGCGCGTCGGTGCCCGCGGGCATGGCCGCCAGCGCGCTCACCACGGTGGCGAGGGCCGCTGCGCCGAGCTGATTGGCGGCCAGCACCAGATTGAGCTCGGTCACCAGCGCCACCGGATCACCGGCCAGCGGCAGCCAGACCGTGTAGTCGGGGCGAAGGTCGGCCCCGGCCAGCGTCGTGGTGCTGGCAATCGCGGTCTGCATGAAGTTGAGGTAGCCCGCCACACTGGTCTCGGTGGCGATCTGCATCTCGGGCGAGACCAGCCCTGCAGCGGCGAGCGCGGTGCCCGGCGGCACATAGCCGGGCCGGTAGAAGTTGAACACCGAACTGCTCTGCAGCGGGCTCTGCCCGAGGCGGGTGGCCGGATCGGACAGGCTGCCCAGCGCCCAGCGTCCCGAGGGCGAACTCACGCCGAAGGCGCGTGCCCACTGGGTGAACCGCAGCACCGGCTCGCGCAGCTTGCCGCCGCCGTTGGCGCTGGTCGGACTCCTCGCCTCGGGATCAAGCAGCAGCGCCCTGAGCACCGCACGCAGATCGCCCCGCACACCGGCGCCGTTGTTGGCGAAGACCGCCGCCACCCGGCCGACATACCCTGGCGAGGGATTGGCGCAGACCAGGCGCTGGATGAGCTGGCGCGAGATGAAGGGACCCACATTGGGATGCGCGACCAGCGTGTCGAGGGCGATGGCAAGACTGGCCGGGCCCGAGGTGCCCGCGGGAATGGTCACGCCCAGGAAGGACTTGGCACCCGTCTCGTGGCGACCGGCCACATGGGCCATGGCGGTGATCGCACGCACCGGCGTGGTGTCGTCGATGCCTGCCCCGCTGACATAGTCCCAGCCGGTGAACACCCGGGCGAGCCCGGACACATCATCGGACTCGTAGGTGTCCACGGGCGCGCCATTCACCAGACGCGGCGTGCCATCGGGATCGAGCACCTGCAGGCCCACGGTGAAGAGCTGCATCACCTCACGGGCGTAATTCTCGTCGGGCTGGCGGCCGGTGGCGTCGGCCTTCTGGCTGCCGCGCATCGACAGGTACACACCCATGGCGGGCGATAGCGTGACCGCCTCCAGCAAGGCCCTGAACCGGCCGAAGGCATGCTCATCGAGGATGTCGAGAAACCGTGCGGCGGCAAAGGCTGGCCAGGGCGTGGTGATGCCGGGAATCGACACCACCATGATCTGCGACAGCGCGTAGACCATGCGCTGGCGCAACTGGTCGCTGCGGGTCAGGAATGATCGCCAGATCGCGTAGTTGGCGTGGGTGTTGGCCGTGGCAAAGCTGCTGGCCTCATAGCCCTGGGCGCGCAGCCACTCGACCATCGTCTGCCCGCGTGGCATCGCAAGCTGCTCGTCGACCCAGGCGCTGGCGCCCATCGCCTGCGTGCGCGCCACCTCGGTCCTGGTGGCGCCGAAGCTGGCCTGCCCGAGCAGCCGCGAGGCCGCGGCCAGATCGAAAGGCTGGACCGCAGCCGGCACCGGGGCGGGTGACGGGGCCACGGAAGGCGCGTTTGCCGGCGATGCGGAAGGCGCGGGCGAGACCGCGACCGGGGCGGGCACCGGATTGTCCCCCGCGGTGACCGGCATGGGCAGCGGCCCGCCCCCGACACCCGTCATCGAGGGAGCCGAGGCAGGTGCACCGGAATCGGCCGCGCCGCAGCCCGCCAGCATGATCAGCGACGCCACGGTCAGACCGGTCTGCGGCGCGCGCGGGCGACGGGCCACGCCGGGCGCAGCGGCGACCGGCCGCGGCGGCGCGTCCGCGGCCGGGGCGGGCAACGCCCTCTCGGCGGCTGGGTCTGCTTGCATGGGGGGTCCTCGGCGGCGGTAAAACGGAACTCGCCGCGGGGCGGGCGGAACTTGAGCCCCCATGCTTGCGCACGCTCGGTCCGCCACGGCCGGGGCCCGGATGAACGGCGGTTCCTGGCCGATGGGCCGCGGCATCGACCAGGAAGCGTCGTATGCTTGCCGGCATCGCCTTCCGCGTCTTTCACCGCCATGACCGTCGTCCTGCGCAAGCCCGTTCCGGGCGCCGTTCCCGTTCATCTCGTCGATCGCGAGTCGTTCCCGGCGCTGATCGGGCAGCAGACGCCCGTCACCCGCCGCTGGCTCGCTGCCTGCGGCTTCAAGGGCGCGCCCGACAGTCACGCGCTGGTGCCCGATGAGCAGGGCGCGCTTCGCGAGGTCTGGGTCGGCGTGCACGGCGCGGCCCACCCCTGGGTGTTGTCGGCCCTGCCCCGTGGCCTGCCCGAGGGGCGCTATCGGCTCGGCACCGAGGGGCTGCCGCCCGATCCGCAGGCTGCAGCGCTGTCCTGGGCGCTCGGCAGCTATGCCTTCAGCCGCTACAAGGCGCCACGCCGGGCGGCCGCCGAACTGATGATCGCGCCGGGCGCGGCCGCGTCGCAGGGGCTGCTCACGGCATCGGCGATCAGCCAGGCACGCGACCTGATCAACACCCCCGCGGAGGACCTTGGCCCGGCCGAACTGGCCGATGCGGTCAAGGCGGTGGCCAGCGCCCATGGCGGCCGCTTCCGCCAGATCGTCGGGGAGGAGCTCCTCGAGGCAGGCTTTCCGGCCGTGCACGCGGTGGGTCGCGCCGCCAGCCGGGCTCCTCGGCTGATCGAGCTCACCTGGGGCAGCCCGAAGGCGCGACGCCTCACCCTGGTGGGCAAGGGCGTGTGCTTCGATTCCGGCGGCCTGGACATCAAGCCGCCCGAGGGCATGCGTCAGATGAAGAAGGACATGGGCGGAGCCGCAACCGCGCTGGCCCTGGCGCAGCTGGTGATGGCCAGCAAGCTGCCGGTGCGGCTGCAGCTGCTGATCCCGGCGGTCGAGAACGCCATCGCGGGCAATGCCTACCGCCCCGGCGACATCATCCGCACCCGTCAGGGTCTGCACATCGAGATCGGCAACACCGACGCCGAGGGTCGGGTGATCCTGTGCGATGCGCTCGCCTACGGTGCGCAGTCGCGTCCCGAGCTGATGATCGACCTGGCCACGCTCACCGGCGCGGCACGGGTGGCACTGGGTCCGCAGCTGCCGGCGCTCTTCTGCCGGCGGATGGCGCTGGCCCGCGAGATCGTCGACCTGGGGCTGAGCACGGAAGACCCGCTGTGGCACCTGCCGCTGTGGCCGGACTACCGCCGCGGCATCGAGAGCGAGATCGCCGACATCGTCAACACCGGGCGCAACGCCATGGGCGGGGCGATCAACGCGGCGCTGTTCCTCGAGCACTTCGTGCCGGCGGAGATCGACTGGCTGCACATCGACCTCTTCGGCTGGAATGACGCACCCAGACCGGGCCGCCCGGTGGGCGGCGAGGCCCAGACCGTACGCACCCTGTTCAGCTATCTGGGCAAGCGCTTCGGCTGAGGGCCGGCGCGCCCGTCACCGCCACGGCCTTCCGCCCGGCATGCCGCGGGTTCAGGCCCCGGCGGTGCGCGGCGCGAACAGCCGGAAGGTGCCCTGAGCCAGCGCCACCGTGGTGCCCTGCGCGTCGGTGAGCTCGGCGCGCACGAAGGCCGTGCGCCCGGTGCGGCTGACGGTGTGGGCGCGACACTGGAACGGCGCCTGACGGGCAGGCGCGGTGTACTGGATGCTGCAGTCGACGGTGGCGCTGCCGCTGCCTTCCTCGCCGTTGGAGAGCGCGGCGAAGGCCATGGTGGTGTCCATCACCGTGAACACGATGCCACCGTGGGGCTGCCCGGGCGTGGGCCAGCACATCGGCTGCTCGGGGGCGAGGCTCGATGCGGCCTGCCCGTCGGCAACCGATTGCAGACGGATGCCGGTGGTGCGGTAAAGGGGATTGGCGTTGTGCCGCGCCAGGGTCTCGTCCGTGAATCTCACCAGAAGTCTCCGTTTGGAAAAGCGCCGGTTCAGCCCCGAAGGGGCAGCAGCACGCCGATGGCGATGAAAAGGGCACCGCAGGCCCGATTGAAGGTCCGACCCACACGCCCGAGCCAGCCGCTGAAACGATGGGCCGTCGCGGCGAGCAGTCCCTCGGTGAGCGCTTCCACCACGGCGAATGTGCCCGCCATGAGCAGGAATTGCGGGACCAGGCTGCGCTGTGGATCGATGAACTGCGGCAGGAAAGCCGCAAAGAAGAGCACCCCCTTGGGATTGGTGAGCGCGGCGAGCAACCCCTGCCGCCAGAGGGTCCAGGGCGATACCGGATCGGCCGGAGCACCGAGATGCAGCCGGATCGGCGGTGCGCGCCACACCTGGACGCCCAGCCACGCGAGATAGCCTCCCCCCGACCACTGCAGGGCCTGCAGCCAGACCGGCGAGGATGCCAGCAACGCACCGATGCCGAAGAGCGACAGCGCGATCAGCGCGACGAAGCCGAAAGCGCCCCCGGCGATGGTGGCGAGCGTCGGGCGCCAGCCGTACAGCGCGCCGTGGGTAAGGGCGAGCAGGCTGTTGGGGCCCGGCGACAGCGACAGGCCGGTGGCAGCCAGCAGGTAGAGCAACCAGGTCTCCAGGGACATGACGCGGGGCGGGGGCGGGGCACGCGCGGGAATGGCCGAAGAGGCGCACAATAGCGGAAACAACATCACGGGGAGGCAGCCTTCGGGCTGCCTTTTTGCGTCATGAGCCCTTCCAGGTCCTCCCTGGGCGCCCTCACCCTGGGTGCCATCGGCGTCGTCTACGGCGACATCGGCACCAGCGTGCTGTATGCCGTCAAGGAGGTGTTCCACACCGGACACCTGGCCCTGACTCCCGAGAACATCTACGGCGTGCTGTCCATCTTCGTCTGGACGCTCACGCTCATCGTGTCGCTGAAGTACGTCACCCTGGTGCTGCGGGCCGACAACCATGGCGAGGGTGGGCTGGTGGCCATGCTGGCGCTGGCCTCCCAGTCGGTGCGCGACAAACCGCGGCTGCGCAGCGCGATGCTGCTGATCGGCATCTTCGGCACCTGCCTGTTCTACGGCGACGGGGTGATCACCCCGTCGATCTCGGTGCTCTCGGCGGTGGAGGGCCTCGAGGTGGTCTCGCCGGCCCTGCGCAGCGCCGTGATTCCCATCACCCTGGTGATCCTGCTGGCGCTGTTCGCGGTGCAGAAGCGCGGCACCGCGGGCATCGGCCGGCTCTTCGGACCGATCACGCTGGTCTGGTTCGTGGTGATCGCGGTGCTGGGCGTGGCCAAGATCATCGATCACCCCGAGATACTCTGGGCGGTCAGCCCGCACCATGCCCTGCGCTTCATCTGGGAACAACCGGGCACCACCTTCATCATCCTGGGTGCGGTGGTGCTGTGCGTCACCGGCGGCGAGGCGCTCTATGCCGACATGGGGCACTTCGGCAAGAAGCCCATTCGCCTTGCCTGGTTCTCGGTGGTGATGCCGGCGCTGATCCTGAACTACTTCGGCCAGGGCGCGCTGTTGCTCAGCGACCCGCAGGCGGTGAGCAATCCCTTCTACAAGATGGCGCCCAGCTGGGCGCTGCTGCCGCTGGTGGGCCTGGCGACCATGGCCACGGTGATCGCCTCGCAGGCGCTGATCACGGGCGCCTTCAGCGTGACCAAGCAGGTGATCCAGCTCGGCTACCTGCCTCGCCTGCAGATCCAGCACACCAGCATCAAGGACACCGGCCAGATCTACATCCCCTTCGTCAACTGGGGGCTGTTCGCAGCCATCGTGCTGGCCGTGGCCCTGTTCAAGAACTCCAGCAATCTCGCCGCGGCCTACGGCATCGCGGTCACCCTCGACATGCTGATCACCACGGTGCTCACCTTCTTCGTGATCCGCTACGGCTGGGGCTATCCCTGGGTGCTGTGCGTGGCCGCCACCGGCTTCTTCTTCATCATCGATCTGGCCTTCTTCAGCTCGAACCTGCTCAAGCTCGCCGACGGCGGCTGGTTTCCGCTGCTGATCGGCGGCGCGGTATTCCTGCTGATGACCACCTGGCACGAAGGGCGCCGACTGCTCAACCGATCCCTGGAGGCCGATGGCCTCGAACTCTCGGGCTTTCTCGACGCGGTGTTCGCAGTGCCGCCGGCACGGGTGGAGGGCACTGCCGTGTTCCTGTCGGCGCAGCCCGGCACGGTGCCGCACGCGCTGCTGCACAACCTCAAGCACAACAAGGTGCTGCACGAGCACAACCTGTTCGTGACCGTGCGCAGCCACGAGATACCCTGGGTGGGACTCGACAAGCGCCTGGAGATCGAACCGCTGGGCCACAACGCCTGGCAGGTGGTGGTGAACTACGGCTTCAAGAACGACCCCGATCTGCCCCTGGCGCTCGAGCAGCTCAAGGGCCGTGGCGTGGCGCTCGAGCCGATGACCACCAGCTACTTCCTGTCGCGCGATATCGTGATCCCCACCCTGGGCGGGGGCATGGCGCCCTGGCGCGAGCGCCTGTTCGCCCAGATGCACCTGAACGCCAGCGCCGCAGCCGAATTCCTGAAACTGCCCAATAACGCAGTGGTGGAGCTCGGCAGCAAGATCGCGATCTGAGGGGCATCACGCCGCCATGTCCGTGCTGCGCGATGCGCTCGCCGTCGCCCGCCTCGAGAGCGGCCTGCTGGCGCGGTTCCCGCGTTTCCGCCTGTCGCTGGCGGGCATCGTCCTGATCCCTGCGCTGTATGCGCTGATCTACCTCGAATCGGTCTGGGATCCCGCCAGCCGCACCGGTGCGCTGCCGGCCGTGATCGTCAATCTCGACCAGGGTGCGCGCTTTCACGGCACCCAGGTCCATCTTGGCGAAGAGCTGAGCCGCACCCTGCAGCAACGCCGCGCCTTCGGCTTCACCATGGGCGAGAACGAGGCGCAGGCGCGCCGCGATGTGCGCGCCGGTCGCACCCTGTTCGCGCTGATCATCCCGAAGGACTTCAGCGCCGAGGCGCTGGCCGGGGAGCGGCCCGGTGGCGGCAAGCTCGTGGTGTACGCCTCCGAGGGCAACAACTACACCGGTGCCGGCTTTGCACGGCGCTTCGCCGATGAGCTCGGCCATCGGGTGAACGAAGCCATCAACGAGCGCCGGTGGTCTCTGGTGCTGGGCGAAGCCGCGGGCACCGGTGATCGCCTGCAGCAGTTCCGGGCCGGACTCGCGCAACTGCGTCAGGGCGCACAGGCGCAGACACAGGGGCTGGCGCAGGCGGCAGACGCAAGCGAGCGACTGGTCACGGGCGCTGCGCAGCTCGCCGAAGGCACCGTCCAGTTCGTCGATGGAGCGCGCCGATCGGCGGCCGGCGTGAAACAGCTCGCCGAACGGGCCGGTGCCCTCGATTCACAGGCCCGCGGCGCCATGCTCGCCCTGGGCCCCGGTGCCGGCGCGCAACTGCCCGAGGAAACCGGTCAGACCACCATCGCTCCGCTGCCCGGCGGCACGGCGAGCGTGGCACGACCCTCTGGCGCCGAGATCACTCGCAGCCTCATGCCGCTGACCGAAGGGCTCAGCGCACTGACCGCAGGCCTGACAGGCCTGAGCGCGGCCCTGCCCGTCGACGAACAGTTCGAGCCGCTCACCACGGGCGCCCGGCAGCAGGTGGAGGCTTCGCGGCAATTTGCTGCCGGCGCTGTCGAACTGAAGGCGGGCGCGCTGCGCCTGAACGCGGGCCTTGAACTGCTCGCCGCGTCGCTGCCCACCCAGGTCGAATCGATCGGGGGCACGGCGCGGGGCCTGGCGGCCTCGGTGGAGCCCGAGGTGCAGATCGACGCGCCGGTGAGCAACGAAGGCACCGGTTTCGCACCCAATTTCCTGCCGCTGGCGCTGTGGCTGGGCGCAGTGATGACCGGCTTCATCGTCAACCTCAGGCGGCTGCCTCGGGAGGTCGAGTCCATTGGCCGGCCGGCACTGCTGCTCGGCAAGGCCTGTCTGCCGGTGCTGGTCGTGCTGGCGCAGGCACTGGCCGTACTGCTCATGTCGCGGTTCGCGCTCAACATCCAGGCCGCCCACCCCGTGGGTCTGGTGCTGACGCTGGCCGCGGCCTCGGTGTGCTTCATGCTGATCACGCTCGCGCTGGTGCGCGCCTTTGGCGATGCCGGCATGGCGCTGGCCTCCATGCTGCTGATCGTTCAGCTGTCGTCGGCCGGCGGCATCGTGCCCATCGAACTGACCAGCGAGTTCTTCCGGCACCTCAATCCCTGGCTGCCCTTCACATGGGTGGTACGGGCGGTGCGGGCGAGCATGTTCGGTGCCTTCGACAGCGAGTGGCTGTCGGCCCTGGGTCTGGTGGTGCTTGCCGCGCTGGCGGCCGGGCTGTTGGCAACCTGGGTGGGCCGCTGGCGCTTCGTGCCCGGCAACGACTACCGGCCGGCGCTCGATCTCTGAGCAGGCGCGCGGCTCAGTCGCCGAGCGCTATCTGCGCCGTGAGGGGCGCATCGGCCAGTTCCTCGGGCAAGGCGTGATCGGCCACCACCAGGGCCTGGGTCGATGAGCCCGCGGCCTCCTTGAACAGGCCGCCCAGGAAGCGGCGTGAAGGCAGGTCGAGCGCGCTGAAGGGCGTTTCCAGCAGCACCAGCGCGGCGCCGCAGGCGAGGGCCGCACTGAGCCAGACCTTCCGGCGGGTGCCGGTGGACAGCATGAACAGGCCCTTGTCGAGCTGTGCCTCGAGGGCAAACCCCTCGATCAGTCGGCGCTCACGGGCAGCATCCCAGCGTGCATGCTCAGCGCGCCGCCGGGCCAGCCACTGGCGGGCGGTGAGCGCGTCATCCGCCGGGTTGTCGGGCTTGACGGCAAACAGCGACGGAACCTCCCGCTCGAGCCGGCCCGCGGTGACCGCGAGGTCGCCCGCCAGCAGCCGCAGCAGGGTGGTCTTGCCCCGTCCATCGCCACCGAGGATGAGCGACAGGCCAGGCCCGATCTCGAAGCTCAGGCCCTCGAAGACCGTCTGCTCGGGGTAGGCAAAGCCCAGCGCGTCAGCGCACAACCGCACCGGGGATGGCAAGCTCGGGGACATCGGTCGCGCGGACGAGCGGCGGGCTCAGCGCACGCACTGACCGGGGAAGAGCCGCGGCCGCTGCAGTTCGCGGTCGACTTCCATGAAGCGCGGCGCCGCTGGCAGCACCCGCGGCGGCGCCGTGGTGCCGAGCACGGGCGCGAATCCGCCCTGGCTGGCGGGGATGAAGATCCGGCCGGTGGGGTTGCCCATGGTGATCACGCCCTCGAAGACCGCGGCATAGATGCCGGCACCCGGGCGCTGGGTGCTGATGGGCGGACGCACTGCGTCCACCGGCAGGTCGGCCGGATCGAACAGGCCGCGCACATTCGGCATGGGCGCGCTTCCCGGCGCGAGCTGCACCGGAAGACGAAGGCCTTGGTGGGCCGGCCTTGCGGGGGCGCCATCCTCCTGGGCCGGCGCCCAGCGCGGCCAGACCGCCGCGACATCCAGCCGCGAGGCCACTCCTGGCTGCGGCGTGCAGGCGAGCGACTCGTCGAACGGCAGGCTGCCGGATGAAGGCACCGGCACGCCGGGTCGGGCAGGCTCGGCGCCAGCACCCGACTGGCTCGCCGGATCGAACAGACGCGCCGGCTGGCCGGGTCGCAGCGAGCGCAGCGCCGTCGTCGACAGCACATCTGACTGGCCGCTTCGCAGCAGGGCGGAGCTCTCGTCGCAGGCGAAGCCGGCACTGCGCGCGGGCCGCTCGCAGCTCACATCCAGCGTGGCGCTCTGGCGCATGCCGATCAGCTCGCCGGCATTGACCAGCAGGCCGTAGAGCCGGGCTCCAGGCTGCGGCGGCGTGGCCAGGCGCAAGGCGCCGCGCAGCAGGTCCAGGCGGATGGCCCGACGACCGCGCTCGTCTTCCTCGGCCCGCAAGGCGAGTTCGGTGCCAGGCCCCATCACCACGCGCGTGCCGTCATCCAGACCCAGCACGGCCTCGGTCTCGGTCGTGGTGATCACCTCGCCCAGGAACACCGCAGAGCTCACGCTGGCTTCGGCCGTGGCAACGCCATCACGGGTGCGCGCCAGAGGCTGGGCGGTGGCCAGCACCTGGCCAAGCCGGCCGGACTGCGGCAGCACGCCCTCGGGCACCGGATCAGGTTCGGCGGCGCAGGCCTCGTCACACAGCCGCACCGCAAAGTCGGTGCCGCGGATGCCGATGGTGGTGTCGTTCACCTGCAGCTGGTAGGCGGCGTCGTTGCCGCGCTTGCCGATCTGGCCGGAGACATTGCGCAGCCAGCCCTTGAGCAATTGCACCGACATCTGATCATTGGCGGGATCATCGGCCTTGTAGCTGTAGCCCCGGATGATCATCGCGCTCTCGGGGCGCAGCGCCACGCGCGACCCATCGGCAAAGACCAGAAGGGCGAAGGCGCCCTTCTGGGTGCCGACGGTGTCGCCCACCTTGAGTTCGGTGCCCACCGACACCAGCCGCGGCTGGCCGCCGGCCGGCTGCGCAAAGACCGTGCCGGTGACACTGCGCAGCACCGCCGCCACGGTGTTGGCCCAGGCCGATGACTGGCCAAGGACCATCAGCAACACGAACAGGGCGCCGAGGCGAGCCTGCCACATCAGCACGCCGGCTCCTTCTGGTCGGTCTTGTCCTTCTTGTCCTCCTTCACATGACGGACTTCGCGCGAGGAGGACTTGTCGGCCGGTGCATCAGGCAACTCGAGAGAACGCACGGTGGAGCGGCGCACTACCGGAAGGTCGGTAGCGCCGGTGCTCGCGGTCCCGCTGCCGGTGCTGCCGGCATTGCTGCTGCTGCCGCTGGAGCTGCTGCCGCTGGAGCTGGAGCTGCTGGAGCCCGCAGCGGAACCGTTGCTGGTGCCGTTACCGGTGGAACTCGATCCGGATGTGCTGCCGGTTCCGCTGCCGCTCGAACCCGCCGAGCTGCCGCCCCCCGACACGGCGCCAGAGCCCGACAAGCCGCTGGTCGAGGACGCCGAGCTTGTCTGTGTCCCGGCCTGTGTGGTGAGCAGGGCGGTCTGGATAGCGGAGGCCGCCGACGGATCCGGGGCCATGGTCGGGAAAGGCAGGCTCTGCAAGACACCACCGACATCAGCCTTGAGTTGGGTGGTCAGGAAGCCCGCCAACGCGGTGCCGCTGGTGGTCATGCCGGCGAAGGTGCCGCTCAACGAGCCACTGCTGAGCACCGTGAAGCTGTCCGAGGCTGCAGGGATGAACCCGTCGACACTGCTCATCGAGAGCGTGCCGCCAAGACGAGCTGCGCCCTCGACGGCGAGACTGTCGTAGCTGCCTGCTCGGGTACCGCCGAGTTCGAGGGCGACATTGGCGCCCGAACCCAGGGTGAGATCGCCACCGATGCCGATGGCGCCCGGGGAATTTCCCGGCGCGAGCATGCCACCGTTCACGCTGACCGAGCCGGTGATCCGCCCAGTGCCCTGAAGGCTGCCGCCGTCGATCACCACAGCCTCGGCGGCCAGCGTGGGCGGCGTGGCCGGCGTCACGCCGTCGGCGCCCAGGCGGGTGGCGCCGGCGGTCTGCGCATAGCGCCCGGCCAGGGTGGTGATGCCGTCAGCGAGCGTCACCCGGCCGCTGTTGGTCACCGAACCCACGCGGTTGATGCCGGAGAGCGCAACCGTACCGGCATTGACCAGTTGCCCCTCGAGGGTGCTGCCCGCCAGTTGCAGCGCACCCAGGTTGTTGAGCGTACCCGAGCCGCTGACGGTGCGGCCTGAGAGGTCGAGACTGACCCCGGCGCCCACCGTCAGGCGGCCCTGGTTGCTGATCCGCGCAGCCTCCAGCCCGCGAGCCGCCAGGACGAGATCCCCCGCATTGGTCAAGGACTGCAGCCGCACCGCGAGCGCCTCGCCATCGAACACCACCGGAACGCCGCTGGTCGACGGGATCAGCACCGAGGCCACATTGGCGCCTTCGGGCATCACATCCCAGTTTGCCGGGTTGCTCCAGGCGCCGCCGGCAATGCCGCGGAAGACCGATTGCGGCCGCACCTCAATG